>VGOE01000004.1 GCA_016876035.1 Chloroflexota bacterium | reverse complement strand
TGGGGGCCCAACACAGTGTGCAAGGTGGTTCGAAGGCTGTGTTACACCGGGAGGAATACCTACAATGCCCGTTCCATGGTATCCAATCCGGCCAGACCGCTGGGTGATGTTACCGGACAGATCAAGAAGACTATCCTTCGGCCTAAACCTCAGGAAGAATGGGTTTTCTTCAGTGTGCCCAAGCTGATCCCCGAAGAACTGTGGCAGAAGGCCAACGAGACATTGACTGCCAGGGGAAGGGGCCGTGGCAAACAGGGCCAGGTTATTCAAGCCTTGTTGCGCAACCGGATCTTCTGTCCAAGATGTGGTCTGCCTATGGTGGTCAGGCGAGAAGGTGGCAGCAAGAAGATTTTCTACCACTGCGCGCGGCATTATCGTACCTGGAGTGGCAAAGCCTGCGGTTTCCGGAAGTTTATTTCTGCCCGGTGGGATGAATACATCTGGGACTGCGTCTATGCCTTGTTGAGTGATGATTCCTGGGTAGAGCAGCAGTTGGCGGTAGAGAAAGACGACGGAGAAGCTGCGACCAGGCTGATTGAAGTCGAGCAGAGAAAAATCGCTCAGCTTCAGGCTAAGATAACCAGGGTGCAGGCGGGTTATGAAGAAGGCGTCTATGATGCCGCAGAGGCCAAGAATCGCATTAACGTGTGTCAGAAAGCCATTGCAGTGGCTGAGGAAGAGGTTACCAGGCTCCAACGCCAGGCCGGCACTTGGGGACTGAATGGCTCCGGCATTGATGCTATTAGAGCCCAATTGGAATCTCTGAGACACAGGAACCTGGAATCAGCGGGCTTCGATGAGAAACTCCAGCTACTGGGCGTCCTTGATATTAGGGTATATCCTTCAGAGGACCTGAAAACAGTACGCATTAAGAGCGGTTTGGGTTTCGCTGCGCATGAGTTGACTTCCGGCAGTGAACAAAATCACTGTGGAAAAGTCATCTTTGCTCCACCACCCTGGGATTGCCACGCCCGCCTGCGGCGAGCTCGCAATGACAGGACAAACCGGCAGGGTGGGCTCGGCCCACCCATTTGCCTCTGCCGTTCGTTCCTTCACGACCCTCCGCCCAGCCTGTGCAAGCCGGAGTTGATATCCCAGATCGTGGCATGGGCCAGGTCCGCCAGTTTCAGGTGCAGTCCTCTGGAAAGCTGGTAGTCACTTTCGGACTCCCCCAGGGCGAAGCCAAATAGCCTTTCGATGCCCCTGGAGACGGCACTGCCCAGCGGCGGCAGTATGGCTCTCGGCGTCCTGAAATCAGCGCCCTTGCACAGAGCATACATCTTCATCGGTGCTAAAGCCGTCCAGCGGGCACGACCACAGGCATTGAGAGCCAGACGCTGCGTCTCTTCCAGGTCAAGGGTCCCCCCCAGCCCCACCTCCGGCAACTCCACTGCGGCCCACGTTTGCAGACCGGCCACCACCGCCAGAAGCCTGCGGGGGCTTTTCCCTCTGGTGGCCTCCTGGGCCTCCCCCAGCAACTCCTCCAGTCGCTTAGCCACCCCACCGGGGACCACCCCACTTCTGGCCTCCAGCAGCACCTGGAAATAGATCTGGGGCACCAGGGATAGCCCGTTTTTGAGGTCGTTTTCCCTGCGCTCCTTTGGTATTGGCAGTTGCTGAAGCCAGCCCAGCGTCTGCGCTACCGCCTTGTAGAAGAGGACATGTTCTGGCGGCATGGCCGCCACAGCGCCCATCTTTTCCAGTTCCAGCCTCTCCCACGGCTGGAACTGCTCCAGCAGGTAGCGATTGAACTCCTTTCCTTCACGGCTGAGCACGTAGGCCACCGTGGACATGCTGGTAACCAGCTCCCGGTCTCTG
The DNA here is from genome assembly GCA_016876035.1 of Chloroflexota bacterium. GTDB lineage: Bacteria > Chloroflexota > Dehalococcoidia > UBA2247 > RBG-13-53-26 > VGOE01. Next base: position 57,077 of record VGOE01000004.1, on the reverse strand, counting down.
GAAATCTGCCCGTTAGCCCTCATGTGTTACCGCCATATGCAGGTGACATATCATGGAGGGATTATACAATAACATTTTATCCTTGTCAAGAGGGGCGGGGTGACAGTCTTCTAGTCACTCAATAGACCGCTGGCTTCGTGCTATACTATTCCCTGAGGAATAAGGATGGCCAGCAGCAGGATCATGATCGTTGAAGATGACCAAACCCTTTTGGGTGTCCTGAAGTATAACCTTGCCAAAGAGGGCTATGACGTAGTGACTGCCACTGATGGCGCTCAGGCTCTGGAAGTTGCCCGAAGCGGAAAACCTGATCTGGTTGTCCTGGACGTAATGCTCCCCAAGCTCGATGGCTTTGAGGTTTGCCGCATTCTGCGCCGGGAGATGATAGTGCCCATTCTGATGCTTACCGCCAAGACAGAGGAGGTTGACAAGGTAGTTGGCCTGGAGTTGGGGGCTGACGATTACATGACCAAGCCCTTCAGCATCAGGGAACTACTGGCACGTATTCGGGCAATGCTACGCCGCACGGAGATGATGATGCGGGAGATAGCCTCCAGCCAGGAGGCTGGGCCTTCGGCCATCAAAGCGGGCAGGCTCGAAATTGATCCTGCACGTCATCAGGCCTGTCTCGGTGGTTCTCCTCTGGACTTGAGCCGCAAGGAGTTCGATCTGCTGGCTTTCCTGGCGAGCAACCGGTCACGGGTATTCAGTCGTGATTATCTTCTGGAAAAGGTCTGGGGCTATGACTACGCGGGCGACACCCGCACAGTAGATGTGCACATCAGGTGGCTCCGCCAGAAGATCGAGGTTGACCCGGCGCATCCCAGGCACCTGGTGACAGTCCGAGGCGTGGGCTACAAATTTGAGGGTTAGACGTGTTTCGTAGCATTCGATGGCGAACAGCCGTACCGTTCGTTATTCTCATCGTGATATGCATTGCCGGGCTGAGCATATATTTGTCGCACTTCTTCAGAGATAGCTATCTGGATAACATGAGAGACCAGCTGACGAACCAGGCACTGCTGGTAGGCGACAGTAGTGCCCCATATTTTGCTAGCGGTCAGATAAGTGACATCGATGCCCTGGCCAAGAGGCTGGGGAAGCAGATTGATGCACGGATCACCATCATTGATCGAGATGGGGTGGTGTTGGGGGACTCCGATGAGGATCCCGCTTTGATGGGGAACCACGCCGATAGGCCGGAGGTCAAAGGAGCGCTTACCGAGGGAAGAGGCAGCGACATTCGGTACAGCGCCACCCTGGGGTATGACATGATGTATGCTGCCGGGCCGATAACGATAAATGATGAAATAGTGGGCGTTGCCCGGGTGTCCCTTCCTTTGACCGAGATAAATGGATATGCGGGACATGTCAACTGGGTGATAACCTGGGGAGCCATCATTGCTGCTGTCGTCGCTGTCTTGCTGGCGCTGCAAATATCGAGAGTGACCACCGGGCCGGTGAAGAAGCTGACTCAAATGTCCAAGAAGTTGGCTGAGGGAGAGCTTGACCAGGAAATCCAGGTGACGTCCAGGGATGAAGTGGGTGAGCTGGCCAAGGCCTTCAACCGCATGGCTGCCAAGCTTAAGGAAATGGTAGCTCTTATCACCACCGAGCGAGACAGGATGGCAACTATCCTATCTAATATGGGTGACGGCATTTTCGTTGTGGATGGCGAGAGCAGAGTAACCACAGTGAATCGGGCAGCCCAGCAGATGCTTCAGCTCTCTGGGAAGGAGGTGCTGGGGAGCACCTTCGTCGAGGCGGTGCGCGACTACGAAATGGATGATATACTGCAGCGCTGCCTGAGGACGAAGGAACAGCAGGTGGGAACAGTGGAGACCAGTCCCGGGAAGCAGTTTCTGAGAGTGATGGCTACGCCTTTGGAAGACGGGGGCGGCTGCCTTCTGCTCCTCCAGGACCTTACTGAACTGCGGCGTCTGGAGACGGTGCGGCGCGATTTCGTGGCCAATATCTCTCACGAACTGCGCACGCCAGCAGCTTCGATCAAGGCACTTGCCGAGACGTTACGGGATGGGGCTATTGACGATCCCTCTGTGGCGAAGGATTTTCTGGCCAAGATAAATGCCGAAGCGGACAGATTGACCCAGTTAGTACAGGAGCTAGGAGAGCTATCTCGCATTGAAAGCGGGAGGGCCCCTATTCAGAAGAAGCCTTTCGATATGGCGGAAGCAATTGAGCAAGCCGCGGGAAGATTGAAGGCGCAAGCCGATAGGGCAGGGCTAAGCCTGGGTATTGAGAGTGCTTCATCCTTGCCGCAGGCGCTTGGCGACAGGGATCGGGTGGAGCAGGTGCTGGTTAACATCATACACAATGCCATCAAGTTCACCCCGCCCGGCGGCAGAATCAGCGTCACCGCCAAAGCGGAAGGCAATCACCTCCTGGTCTCAGTAGCTGACAATGGGGTGGGCATTTCTGCCGATGACCTGCCCCGCATTTTCGAGCGCTTCTATAAGGCAGACAGGGCGCGGACTGGCGGGGGCACTGGCCTGGGTTTGGCTATCGCCAAGCATATAGTGGAAGCTCACGGCGGCAGGATCTGGGCAGAAAGTGTGGAAGGGAAGGGTTCTACCTTCAGTTTCACCCTTCCCTTAGCCGGCACGCCTTAAGCAAACCCTAAACAAGATTTAACCTCCTCTTAACAATGCCTTAAACAAGCCTTAAATATCGCCTGTTATCCTTGAACCAGGATGAATCAGGATGAATGGGCAGTGCAAGGCGAATCTGGTGGCCAACTCGGATGAAGAGAATCTGGTTCCAGGAAGATCCGAGATGAGATCAAAATGAGAGTGCATAAGTTCCTCGAGGAGATACAACAGGAAAGGAAGTGAGATATGGAGAGACCTACTCTGGCACTGATTGCTCACGACGCGAAGAAGGCTGATATGGTCTTCCTGGTGCAGGCACACCGGCAGGAATTAGCCAAACTGAACCTGGTGGCCACGGGCACCACGGGGCGGTTTATTCAGGAAAAGATCGGCTTGCCGGTACATCTGATGAAAAGCGGACCGCAGGGAGGCGACCAGCAGATTGGAGCGCAGATAGCCAGCGGTGATGTGCAGGCGTTGATTTTCCTGCGTGATCCGCTGACAGCCCATCCTCATGAGCCAGACGTTTCAGCGTTGCTTCGGGCGTGCGACGTCCACAACGTGCCTCTGGCAACAAACCTGGCTACTGCCGAGGCCGTGTTGTGCCTTCTGTTTGAGCGTTTCGAAGGCCATAGAAAAGATCACGCCAGGCCTGAGATGAGTGTTGATCTCGCGGCTGTGCTGAGATAAGTGAATTGGCAAAGGAGGATTTATGAACAGTAGACTAACAAAAGGCTTGATCCTAGTCGTTATCCTAGGGTTGCTTGCCGGGTCTCTTGTCATAGCTGGTTGCGGAGGAGGCGACTCAGGGAATTCTAACGGGCTTTCCGGGTCTATAAGCATCGTCGGATCGAATACGGTAACGCCGCTGACCTCAGTCTGGGCTGAAGAGTTCATGAAAATGCATTCGAGGGTGCACATTGCTGTCAGCGGCCCAGGGTCAGGAGCTGGCTTTGCCGCTCTGATTGATGGCACCACCGACATCTGCCAGGCATCACGACAAATCAAAGCGAAGGAGATTGAGCAGGCCCAGGCAAAAGGGGTAAACCCTTATGAGATTCAGATGGCCAGTGATGCCCTTTCAGTAGTGGTGCACCCCTCCAACCCGGTGACTGAGCTTACCATAGCTCAACTGTCAGCCATCTACACCGGCAAGATAACCAACTGGAAAGACGTTGGAGGCAAGGATGCTGCTATAGTGGTGATCGCCCGTGACACAAACTCTGGCACCCATGTCTTCTTCAAGGAACATGTGATCCAGATGCTCGGTCTTTCCACCGAGGACAAGAGCCTGGAGTATGGCTCGAAGGTGCTGTTTCTCCCCTCCACTGAGGGAGGGATATCTGAGGTAGCCAAGAATTCGAAAGCTATCTTCTACGCCGGACTGGGCTACGTCACCAATAAGGTGAAACCTGTGGGGATTAAGATGACGGCCAATGACCCGGCCGTCCTGCCCACTGTGGGGACAGCCCTGGACGGAACATACCCTATAGCCCGACCGCTACTTCTGTACACCAATGGAGCACCTCAGGGTGTTATAAAGGCCTTCGTTGACTACTGCCTGTCATCAGAAGGGCAGGCGAAGGTAACTGAGGCAGGCTTTGTGCCGCTGGGATAGAAGGAAAAGAAGAAGGAATAGAGCGATTCTAACAAAGAGAAGCGTTTCACCCGGCGCTGCCGAAGGCCTGGACAACGGCCTCCGGCGGCGGTGGCGTTGGGGTGAAAAGGTTGTTGAGGGTTGGGTTTTTCTGGCGGGTCTGCTAGCCATAGCCGTCCTGCTGGGTATCATTGTCCTTTTGGCAAAAGAAGGGTTGCCCATTTTCTCTCACACTCCTCCCTGGGAATTCCTTTGGGGCACCAAGTGGTATCCCGTGTCTGACCCACCGACCTTTGGCATAATGCCCTTCTTTGTGGCTACAATCATGGTGACCCTGGTGGCCACTGCTATTGCTGTGCCCGTTGGCGTTGGCTGTGCCGCCTATCTAGCTGAAGTGGCGTCACCGAGAGTAAGAGAAACGGTCAAACCTATTGTGGAGCTGCTGGCGGGTATTCCATCAGTGGTGATGGGACTTATCGGCCTCATGCTTCTGTCACCTCTAATCCAGAGCATGTTCGATTTGAACACGGGTCTTTGCGGGCTGACTGCTGCGATCATGCTGGCAATGATGAGCCTGCCTGTCATTGTCAGTGTCTCGGAGGATGCGCTCCGCGCTGTTCCTGAAGAATTCAAAGAGGCAAGCTATGCCCTGGGTGCTACCAAGTGGGAAACCATCAGGCATGTCTGTATCCCAGCGGCTGTCTCGGGAATCGCCGCGGCTGTTATGCTGGGCGTGGGACGTGCCATTGGCGAGACTATGACCGTCCTCATGGTGGCTGGCGGTGCTCTGGCGGTACCTCACTCTCCAACGGATTCGATGATGCCGATGACGGCTGCTATAGCTTCGGGGATCGGCAATGCCGTCCGAGGCGGGTTGCAGTATCAGGCGTTGTTCGCCATTGGCTTGACCCTGTTCATCATGACCCTGGCCATTAACCTGATCGCTGATTGGGTGCTGGAACGTCAGAAGCGGAAATACGCAAGGTAGTTCATAGATGAAGATTGAACGGGTACTATCACGCCAGCGTTCCCAGCGTATAGCTCTCGGCCTCCTTCTTCTGGCCACAGCGGCGGTCACCATTCCAGTCCTGGTCATCCTCCTTCAGATTGTCGTCAGGGGTGCCGGCGCCATTGACTGGGGATTCCTAACTCAAAATCCTTCGCAGGCGGGTAAGGCAGGCGGCATCTTCCCGGCCCTTGTGGGTACCTTCTACCTCATGGTGGGCACCATCATTTTCGCGCTGCCAATTGGGGTGTCGGCCGGAATCTACCTGGCTGAATATGCTCCCAAAAACTGGCTGACGCGGGCCATCAATATGGCTATTATGAGTCTGGCTGGTGTGCCCAGCATCGTCTACGGGCTTTTTGGTCTGGCCGTGTTCGTTCTGGCTCTGGACTTCGGTATGTCGCTGCTGGCAGCCAGCCTGACCCTGGCCTGCCAGGCACTGGCTATGACTATTACCACCTCCAGGGAAGCAATAATTGCAGTGCCCAGAGAATACAGAGAGGGAAGCTTGGCTATCGGCGTGACAAAATGGCAGACTATACGGCATGTAGTTTTGCCACAGGCACGACCTGGGATTATCACTGGTGCTGTTCTGGCCATGAGCCGCGCTGCCGGAGAGACAGCTCCGATACTGGTGGTAGGGGCAGCCTTTTTCCTGCCCGGGTTGCCGAGCTCTCCCTTTGACCAGTTTATGGCCTTACCTTATCATCTATATACAGTAGCTGCCCATGTTCCCGGCATGCCCAAGGGCACGGTGTGGGGCGTCGCCCTCGTCCTGTTGGCGGTAGTTTTGTTCTTCAATGTCCTGGCTACTATTATCAGGCTGCGAACGCGCCAGCGGAGATGATGACCCATGAATGTGAACTACAGTCTTTCGAACGGTAGAGTAGCTGAATACGGCAAGACAAAACTCGGAACGGAAAAGGCGAACCTTTACTATGGAGCTTTTCAGGCACTGAGAGGCATTACTCTGGACATACCGGAGTGTGCCATCACGGCCCTTATTGGCCCATCAGGCTGCGGCAAATCGTCTTTTCTTCGCCTGTTCAACCGCATGAACGACCTTATTCCTGGGGCCAGGGTCGAGGGGCTGGTTGCGGTTGACGGCATCCCTATTTATGACAAGTTTATCGACGTTGTAGAGCTGAGAAAACGGGTGGGCATGGTGTTTCAGAAGCCCAACCCCTTCCCGATGTCGATATTTGAGAACGTGGCTTTCGGCCCCAGGCGACATGGTAAGAGGAACCGCAGCGAGCTCGAGATCATCGTCGAGAGAAGCCTCCAGAGGGCTGCACTGTGGGAAGAAGTGAAGGACAAACTGAACCAGGTCGCTCTAGCCCTATCCGGAGGACAGCAGCAACGACTGTGCATCGCGCGGGTGCTGGCAGTGGAACCCGAAGTCATTTTGATGGATGAACCTTGCAGCGCCCTCGACCCGATAGCTACCCTCAAGATCGAGGACTTGATGAGAAGCCTGGCCGAACACTACACTATCGTCATCGTCACCCATAACATGCAGCAGGCAGCGCGGGTATCTGACATGGCTGCCTTCCTTATGATGGAGGAAGATAGGGCCGGGGTGCTGGTCGAGTGCGGTCCCACGCCTCAACTATTCACCAACCCCAGGGACAAACGTACCGAGGACTATATTACCGGCCGATTTGGATAGGATGAAGGAGGTCTTAGTCATGGAGATAAGAACAACCTTTCACAAAAGATTGAGGGAAATTCAGGACGATGTTCTGATTATGGGGAGCATGGTGGAGAAGGCCATCAGACGCTCCATAGAGGCTCTGAAGGGCAGAGACCTCAACATGGCGCATCAGATAATTGCTGACGATATTAAGATAAACGACAAGAGATTCGGAATAGAGGAGAAGTGCCTTCAGCTTATTGCTACGCAGCAACCCATGGCCAGCGACCTCCGAATCATTATTTCAGTTCTCAATATCATAACCGATCTGGAGCGGATAGGTGACCATGCCGAGGGCATAGCCAGGATTGTGATATTGATAGGAGACGAGCCACCTCTGAAGCCGCTGATTGACCTGCCCCGCATGGCTGAGAAGACAGGAGATATGCTGCGTCGCAGCCTGGATGCCTTTGTCAAACGTGATGCCGATACGGCCAAACAGATCGCTGCCGAAGATACTGAAGTAGACAACCTCTATGACCAGGTCTTTCGTGAACTGCTTACCTTTATGGCGGAAGACCCGAGGACTATAACCCGAGCTACCCGTCTTATCTGGGTGGGCCACAACCTGGAGCGCAGTGCCGATAGGGTAACCAATATCTGTGAGAGAGTGGTCTACGTTGTCACAGGGAAAATGGAGGAGATAGGGGCTTCAAAGTACTAATCTCATGGATAGATCCAACATTTTTCGGCTCTGACCAGGATCAACTTGGCAGTCTTTGCCAAAGGAAGCGTTAGTTTCCTTTCAGAAGCCCCCTCTGCCCTAGATCGCGGGCAACATCCCCCAAACCCAACTCTTCGAGCTTGGCCCTAGTCTGGAGGCCAGTAGCCACGTCCCACTGCCTCAGCCGGTAGTACTCGTCTTTTGTCTTTTCGAATTGCCCCCTATCAACTACCGAGCCTTTTCGGCATAGCGCCTCGCCCTCCTTGCCCGGCACCAGGCATTCAGGATTGGTCTGGTCTGCCCTCAGAGGCATATTGTGCCAGCTATCAGGAAGCACGTCGTCTTCTCTCCCCCGGTGGCCTTCCCGCATCAATATGGCCCTGTAGAGGTTGAAGACCTTCTCGCCCATTATGTAGAGTTCCTCTTCATTCATATCCCTCCCGGTGACAGCAGAAAGTATTTTGCTCTCGAGGGTAGCATCGCCCACATGGTCCTCGGTAAACTCGAGATCCATAATAGGCCAGATGAAGCTGCAAAGAATGAGGCACTCCTTGGCATACTCCCGATCCTGGATCATCTTTGCCGCCAGCGCCTTCCCCTCATAGCTAGAGAAGTCGGCTGACGCCTCGCTTCCCCAGAACCGCCGGGTAATGCGGCGCGCCACATCATCAGAAACGTAGCTATGGTTGACCTGCCTTCGCCACTCCAACCATTTGAGCACCACCCGGCTCACTTCTTGAAATTGCGACAACGGTGGCCTTGGCTCCATGGCATACAGAAGCGCCGTATGGATATACAATCTGGGGTCGCTGACATTAAGCTGCCCTGCCTTCGACGTATGAGGGATAATCTGTTCCCTGGCTGCCGGCCCCACCCGATCCGCCGCCCCTAGTACGCCTTCGGCCAGGATATCGCCGAAGCCCTCTCGGAGGGCAATCTTCCTCACCAGGGTCTCTATAAACTCCAGGCTACCCAACTTCGATATAGGGATACCAGTGTTTTCATCGGTCAGGATACCAGCTCTGAGGCACCTCATCAGCCAGATTATGGTCAGGGTGACACCCCAGGTATCAAGCCCATAGTCATCGCACAGCTTAGTGGCCTTGAAAGGAACCTCGTACCCCGGCCCGTAATATCTCTCTGCCATCGGCTGGTAAAAGGTGGCTGCCTGGCACATGAATTTCCCCCTCTGGCCATCTTTCGCCTCATACGATCTTCTAAGGCAATTGCCCAGGCAACCGTAGCAAGGCTCTTTCCTGGTTCCCGGCCCCATTATCCGGAGCGTCAAATTGCCTGCTGCTGTGATCGGCTCTTTACCCAACCCCCGGTAGTACGCGGTCAACTCTTTTAGCTTTTCTGGTTGGGCAATCTTCACCTTTTTCTGGGTGACTTTCACCGCGATAGCCTTCAGCCTCTTCGATCCCATCACCGCCCCCAGACCCCCCGCCCCCACGGCGTCGCCGTCGGCCACAAGGCTGGCCATGTTGACCAGATTCTCGCCGGCGGGACCGATAGCCACCACCCGGACTGAATCCCCCAACTCGCGCTTGAGGATCTCCCTGGTCTCAATTGCGCCCTTGCCCCAAAACGCCGAGGCATCCTTCAGTTCGCACATCCCATCGTGAAGAAAGAGGTAGACCGGCTTCTCCGAATCACCTCGAATCAGGAGAGCGTCATAGCCAGCGAACTTCAGCCCCACCCCCCAACTGCCCCCCAGGTTGCAATAGCAAAAGTGCTCCGGCGAGGAGATGGGCGATTTAGCGCATACCTGCCAGCGCGACCCTCCCAGCACAGGTATGCCAGCCAGGGGACCAGTGGCGAAGATCAGGGCATTCTCAGCACTGAAGGCTCCGGCCAGGGGCGGCACCTCTTGCCAGTAGAGCCAAGCAGCCATACCCCGGCCGCCGACAAACCTGTCAGCATAGTGCGAGGTGGGCAGTTCAACAGCGCTCCCCGAGGACAAATCCACTTTGAGAATCTTGTCAGCATATCCGAACACCGCCGTCTTACCTCCTCTACGTCCACTGCTTCAGGTCAGATAGATTTCCTGGTGCCAAAGACATCATCTTCCCCCGAGATTGAAGATAGACCCCGTCAACCGCCGTTCTCATACCCTGTGGACCTTGACCAGGTTGGTGCTCCCAGGAACAGCAAGAGGCAGGCCAGCGGTAATGAGAATGAGATCGCCTTTCGTCGCGACACGTGTTGCCAAGGCCACCTCCGTCGCTTGCTCGAAGACTTCCTCCAGACTCAGGGGTTCCGGTCTCCGCAGCGGCAAGACGCCCCACGCCAGGCAAAGACGCCTCAGGGTGTTATCTGACGGAGTGACCGCAATAATGGGCTGGCTGGGCCTGTATTTGGATACTCGCAGGGGTGTCGTCCCACCTGTGGTGAAGGTGGTAATGGCTCGCGCTCCTACCTGGTGAGCTATCTGGCAGGCCGCCCTGGCTGTGGCATCGTCAACCTCAGGTGAAGCCTCGTTTCTCCTGCCGTGAAGTATCTCGTCATGGGGGATGGCTGCCTCAGCTTCCAGAGCTATTCTGCCCATCATCTTCACAGTCTCGACGGGATACTTGCCGACGGCTGTTTCCCCGGAGAGCATTATGGCATCGCTGCCATCCAGAACGGCATTGGCCACATCAGCTGCCTCTGCCCGCGTAGGAATAGGCATCTCCACCATGGACTCCAACATCTGGGTGGCGGTGATCACCGGCTTGCCCACTCGGTTACACTTTTCAATAATCTCCTTCTGAGCTAGGGGCACCTTTTCCACCGCGATGTCCACTCCCAGGTCTCCTCGGGCTACCATGATACCGTCGCTGGCTGCCAACAGCTTGTCGAAACCGGCGAAAGCCTGCTTCCGTTCTATCTTGGCAATGACGGGGACATCAGATCCTCTATGCTGCAGGATATCCCTGACCTGCTTCACATCCTCTGGCCGGTTGACAAAGGATAGGGCGATGTAGTCGGGCTTCTGCCCAACAGCAAAGTTGATATCATCCAGGAGATGATCAGTAACATAGGGGCGGGAGATAGGCACTCCTGGTACCACGATTCCCCGACCAGGTGTGAGGAGCCCACCAACAACGACCCGGCATTTAACCTCGGTCTGAGTCACTTCCAGCGCCTTGAGATGTATCGCTCCGTCACTGAGTACTACCGCGTCCCCAGGCTTCACGTCCTGGGGAAGTGTGGAGAAGTTGACCGACACCACCTTCCCGTTTCCCTCCACATCCTTGGTGGTGAGCGTCAACTGAGCACCTTTCGTGAGTACGGTTGAGCCGCCAGCTATATTCCCAACGCGGTACTTAGGCCCCGGTATGTCTATCAGTATGGCTACCGTCGTGGAAAGACGTTCAGCCAACCTTCGTATGGTCTGAATACGGCGAGCGTGTTCACTGTCGGCGCCGTGCGATAGATTGATCCTGGCAACGTTCATACCTGCCCTGATAAGCCGCTCAAGGATGGCTGCTGAGCCGCTTGCCGGGCCAATGGTGCAGACTATCTTAGTCCGCCTCTTGGGAAAACGAGGGTTCGGCATGGTCGTGACCAAACATGATAGCTAATCTGCTGCTATACTGCAAGGCGTGGGTTGACATGGGGCGTTATCAAACGAGCGTCATGTGCCGCCAACAAGAATAGTGCCTGAATAGAGAGATCGTCTATCAGCATGTTCGTGTCATTCTGAGCGAAGCCAAGAATCTACGAGATTCTTCGTCATCCGCCTGAGGCCGACTCCTCAGAATGACATTAATAGACAGCCTCGAATGAAGCCACTTGACAGCTAAGGGGTGGGGGGTTCATCATTACCTCAAATGGCAGCAGGGCAGAGCATGATTCATCGCTAGTCAAAAAGGGAAATGCCTGCTAGATACCACAAGTCATACTAAGAATAGGAGGATTGCATGGCTGAACAACTGGATATCACCACCAAGAACTGCACCATAGAGAAGGAAGGGCATATTCTGATCGTCACTCTCAATCGGCCGGAGGCCAAGAACGCGCTTAGCCCACCGATGCTGGTCGGCATGTATAAGGCGTGGCGTCTTCTGGACCAGGGCGACGATCTATACTGCGCTGTGCTCACTGGCAAAGGCGATACGTTTTGCGCCGGCATGGATCTGAAAGCAGGGCCGGGGCCGGGCGACGACGCTGAGGAGATTCAGCGATTGATGCAAGATGTGCCCAACCTGCACTGGCAGGCATTGCTGCGGGAGAATCGCCCCAACAAGCCGATCATACTGGCGGTCGAGGGTTTTGCCCTGGCCGGAGGCACCGAGATCCTGCAGGGTACCGATATGCGTGTGGGGGCAGAGGACGCCGTCTTCGGAGTGACTGAGGTCGCCCGTGGCCTCTACCCCATGGCAGCCTCGGCTGTCCGCTTGCGCCGGCAGATCCCCTACTGTCTGGCGGCAGAGATTCTTCTTCTGGGCCGCCGCATCAGTGCCCAGGAGGCGCTGAAATGGGGGCTCATCAACCGGGTAGTCCCCCGGGGAAAGGCCATGGAGGAAGCCATGCAGATCGCAAGGCAACTCTGTGAGAACGCCCCTATTTCCATAAAAGCAATCACCCGGACGCTCCGGGAGATAGACGAGGCGGTGCCTGAGGCAGAGGCTCTCCAGAGGCAAGACGAGATCGGATGGCCTGTCTTTGCCACAGAGGATGCCCAGGAAGGCATGAAGGCCTTCAAAGAAAAACGCAAGGCCATCTATAAGAACCGCTGACCGCAGAAGGAAGTGGGGTGGACGCTAGGGTTGTTCGTTAACCCTGCTTCTACCCCATGTCCGCATCTATGGTCATAGCGTTTCTCTTGACTGACTGTGGGTACCGACTATAATATCAGCCGTCATGCAAACGAAGGTCGTTGGTATTCTGGAGCGCAGGGATGACCGTTTCATGGCTGATGTCGCTTCCCGGCTGGCTGACATCCCTGTAGAATACATATCTTTTGCCGATGAGCGCGTTCCCCTTGAGCGTCCCTACCGGGTAGTAGTGGACCGGCTTAGTTTCTGCTATCCCTTCCTCAGAGAAATGGTGAAGAACCTGGCACTCGGTGGGGCGTATGTCATTAACAATCCCTTTGCGGCTGCTGCCACGAACAAGCTGGTGGACATGAGACTGGGGAGTTGCCTGGGATTGGCATTCCCTAAGACCATCGTATTGCCGGATCAGACGGCTATTGAGCAGATGAGTAGTGTAGTTGCCCAGCCTGATCTTGACCGGGTAGACGAGGAGTTGGGCTTCCCCTGTGTTCTCAAGCCCTTCGACGGATATGCCTGGCAAGACGTTTACATGGTCAGTTCTGTCCAGGAGTTGCGCAACCTTTATCTCGCCCTTTGTTCCCGGTACGTGCTTATGGCCCAGCAGCTAATCACCTTCAAAGATTATTTCCGCGTCTTTTGCTTTGACAAGAAAGACGTCCTCTTTGTTCGATGGGTTCCCAAACCTCTGGCTATGGGCCAGTACCTCTACTGTGATCTAGGTGGCATGGGGGGTGTCCTGGAAAGGCTGATCGATCTTACCACCCGGTTCAACCAGGCATTGGACTTGGACGTTAACGTGATGGAGTGGTGTGTGGACGAGAAGGGCCAGTGGTGGGTCATTGACGCCTTCAATGAGGTCCCGGATATTACTCCCGAGGCGCTGCCCCGCGAATATTACACCTGGATCGTGGAAAGGTTCGCTGCCTGTGTTAGAGACAAGCTCGACCCCAGCAAGAAGAATCGTACCCCCTTCGCTGAGCCATCTCTGATCCCAGGAGGGGCAACGCCCTGATCCAAGAATAATCTCTTTGCCTGTCTGGCTTTTGGCCTTATCCTGAGAAAACGCCCGCAAGGCGTGGTACAGGGCCCGCCCCATCCTTTTGAACCGGTTTCTGGACGCCCTTCCCTGAGAACGCTTGACTGTGGTGGTCATGTCACCCTATACTTTTGTGTAGCGTCTCAGCTCAAGAGAAGACCTGAAGCGAAGGCGGATCGCGAGTCAGATTCCAATACAGGGGGTGTAATGGCGACAAGCGCTTATGTAGACAGGTATAGGTACTGGAGATACTCCGCTTTCAAGTGGCGGACCGATCTCAGTATAACCCAGAAAGTCGCTTTAGCGTTGGGCATGGCTTGCCTTACAGGGCTAGTTGCTCAATTAAGAATCCATCTCTGGTTTACCCCAGTGCCTGTTACCGGACAGGTTTTTGCTGTTTTGCTCAGTGGCGTGCTGTTGGGAGCGAGGTATGGTTTTCTGAGCCAAGCATTCTACGTGGGCATAGGGGCTTGTGGAATCCCCTGGTTTCAGGGCTGGGCGGGGGGTATCGGCTATCTCAGCAACACAGTGACTTTGGGGTACCTGTTGGCGTTTATGGTTGTGCCTATTTTGATAGGAGCGCTCAGCGAGACGTTCATAACAGCCCGGGGGTTCTTACCACAATTGGGACTGATGCTTATTGCCGTAGTGATCATCGACCTAGCTGGGACAGCTTACCTCGGGTCTTTCTTGCACAAGGACTTCCATCAAGCAATGAAGTTGGGGTTTTGGCCTTTCATACCTTGGGATCTGGCTAAGGCTGCTGCCGTGGCTGGCATTTCAGCTACGCTCTTGCCAAAGGCATCCTATGGGCGCGAAGTTGACAGTTCTAGGTACACCGCCAGCTATTGAGAATTGGCAACAACAGCCAAGCTAAAGACTCAACGATATAGCTGCTCATGTCACACCGGCGAAAGCTGGAGTCCAGAAGGTATGTGCAGTGGATTCCATGTCAAGGTCAAGCACCGAGTGACATCTGTGGGCATATCTAGCCTCTGGCTGTCTCCGGAGTAGCGCTTCCCCCTTTAGTCCTGTTGATGACTACCGGCAGGACGCTTAGAAGATCGCTGGCTACCATTCCAGCGTCACCCAAGTTGCTTCTCACTACCTCCCCTGCCTGGCTGTGCAGAAAGACCCCGGCAACGGCGGCATCGAAGGGGGAAAGACCATGGGCCGCCAGCCCAGCGATGGCCCCCGCCAGCACATCCCCCGTGCCGGCCGAGGCCAGACCCGCGTTAGCCACCGGGTTGATTCTGGTTCTGCCATCGGGGGCGGCTATAATGGTGTAGGCCCCCTTCAGGACAACCGTTTTCCGCCACGAAGCGGCAGCTTCTCTGGCCACACTTAAGCGTTTCGACTGCACCGCCCCCACGGATAGCCCGGTGAGCCGCGCCATCTCTCCAGGGTGAGGCGTCAGCACAGCGTCTTTGGTTAATTTTTGCCACCACTGAGGGATTTTGGACAGGATGTTGAGAGCGTCAGCGTCAAGTATCAGCGCAGGCAGGCTTGCTGAAGAGAAAAGGATCGACGTCACAAACTCTGCCGCCGATGCGCTCTGGCCCAGACCGCATCCCAGGAGCAGGACATCGTAGTTGGCCATTTGAGATCGCAGGGTTTCTGCCGCCTCGCCTGCCACGATGCCTGGCTCCGACTCAGGCAGCGGGGCATAGGTCACTTCCGTGAGCTTGGCAGCCAGAATGGGCTGGAGGCTGCGGGCAGTGGCCAGCGTTACCAGCCCCGCCCCCACCCTGGTAGCTGAGGCACAGGCCAGATAGACCGCTCCGATGTAGTTGATTGAGCCGCCGCTGACCAGCACTCGGCCAAAGGTCCCTTTATTTGCATCTGGCGGGCGCTGCGGGAGCAGCGCCCGCACCCCTTCAGCAGTGATTATCTCGGTGGGTATGTCCTCGGCCAGTTTCGCCGGTATGCCGATATCAGCCACTATGAGCTTGCCTATCTTGGCAGCGCCAGGGAAAAGAAACAGACCATGCTTCGGATAACCCAGGGTGACCGTCAAATCAGCAGTTAGGCAGGCGTTGTCCACCGCACCGCTGTCCGCATCAAGCCCTGAAGGGAGGTCCAGGGCAACGACCTGAAGCTTGCCATTCCTGTTCTTCGCTTTCTCCACCTCCTCCAATATCCGTTGAAAGGGCCCTTCCAGAGGTCTGGCCTTCCCCGTGCCGAATAGGGCGTCGATAACCACCTCCACTGAAGGAAGCAGGCCCTGTAGTTCAGCGAAGCTCCCGGGTTCGTCGGCAATGATGGTGTGGATATCCCTATGTCTGATCAGTTGATAGTTACGATCTGAATCGGGGCGCGGTCTAGGCAAGTAAAGGTGAACGTCAGCACCCCAATCGTGGAGGTGGCGCGCCGTCACCAGACCGTCGCCGCCATTATTCCCCGGCCCTATCAGGATCAGGATATAGCGCCCGGCTACTCTGCCGATCCACTTGTTTACTTCCCGGGCCACAGCCAGCCCGGCGTTTTCCATCAGCTTCTCAGAGGGCAAGCCTTTGGTAGCAGCCTGCCTCTCAATGTCTCGCATTTGCTCAACGGTGACAACCTTCAATGCGCATCTCCTGCTACAGTGGCCATAGGGTCTTTGGACTTCACTCTGTCTTGGTTGCCGCAGATTGGTTTAGCCCATTATATCAAATTTCTCCATGGCACCTCTCACAATTGCCTGGAAGAAGGGGGTTGGTGACAGCAGACTACGGCTGATATAATCTAGTCAAGTTTGAATAGGCAGACTAAGCATGGCCAGCGATAGAACCAAGAAAGCCACCGGAACCAAGGCCAGCCAGATGATACCATCTCAAGAAGACTGGCGTTATCGCCGTCTCGTGGTGAAGCTAGGCACCAACCTAGTCACCACAAGCGACGGACGCCTTGACCTAGAGAATATGGCCAGGCTGGTATGTCAGGTGGCCCGGCTGCACCAGCAGGGGCTAGAGATAATTCTCGTCTCGTCAGGGGCCATAGCTGCTGGCAGGGATCGGATGGGTCTTGACAGGGAACGGAAGGATATTCCCTTCCGACAGATTATGGCAGCCGTAGGACAAGGTCGCCTCATGCACCACTATGAGGAGGCCTTCGCCGAGCACGGCATCGTAGTGGCCCAGGCCCTCCTCACCAAAGCTGATATGTCCGACCGCGCTGGCTATCTCAATGCCCGCAACACCCTATTGGGGTTGCTGGAGCTTAAGGTGATACCCATTGTCAATGAAAACGATGTAGTGGCTATTGATGAGATCAAAGAGGCCAAGTTCGGCGACAATGATAACCTTTCTGCTATGGTGGCCAATCTAGTGGATGCCGACCTCCTGGTGCTGCTCAGCGATGTGGCTGGACTATACACCGCCGACCCCCATCTTGACGCCCAGGCCGAGCTTATCGCCAGGGTCGAGAAGATCGATGGCCGAATTGAGCGACTGGCTAAGGGCACAGGCAGTCGCCGGGGCACAGGTGGGATGACAACGAAGATTCAGGCGGCCAAGCTGGCCACTGGCTCTGGGGTAGCGGTGATTATTGCCAGTGGCAGGCTGCCCGATGTAATCCCGCGGCTGGCGCGGGGGGAACCTCTGGGCACCTTATTTCCTCCAAAAACTACCAACCTGGAGAGCCGCCAGCGGTGGATGATAAGCGGGCTGGCCTCTCGCGGTAAGGTCATCGTTGACGATGGCGCAGCGGCCGCCCTCAAAGAAGGGAAGCGAAGCCTGCTACCTGCAGGAACCAGGGAGGTGCAGGGAAAATTCAGCCGTGGCGGCGTGATAGATATTGTTGATACACAGGGCAACCGCATTGCCTGCGGGATATCCAACTACAGTTCTACTGATATTCAGGTTATCAAGGGCGCCCACTCCGACGAGATCATGCCTCTCCTCGGCTATGAGTACGGTGCTGAGGTGGTACATCGGAACAACCTGGCGATACTTTAGCGGGTGCAGATCCTGGAGGTTTGTTGGAAAGTATACCTAGAAGCCATGTATCGGCCACTGAGAAAGGCGGGGTGTCTCTTTTCAGGTTATCGCTGAGATTACCAGTCTGGGCGACAAGGAACTGAATAGAAAGGTAGCAGATACTATTGACAAACACATACGTGGTCTTAGAGACGTGCTGTCTGAAGGGGTCAAGGCTGGAGATGTGAGAGAAGATGTTGATTTGGAGGCAGCCGCAATGCTCCTATTTGGCATGATACAAGGTCTGGTTAACATCTGGGCTTTGAGGAACTATGACTTCGACCCGGAGCAAAAATACGTTTCCCTCTGGAATATCTTCCGAGAAGCTGTGGTCAAACGTTGAGCCCAGCGCTTCCCCTTTTTCTAAAGGGTGCTTTGTTTTGTGTAGGTGTGAGAGGCTCTCAGCAATTTATAGAGTAGGCCGCTGACGAGCAGTGGGCCTTAGCTATCAATTAGTAGGACACGGGGTATCGTTTCATTGGGGTCTACTATGACGGCATTCTGGTGAAACCTAAACATATCCATCGGGGCAGTTACTGGCGAGCCATATTCACAGCGATGGCACAGTTGCCAAAATAACAGAGTCTCTGTATTGTAGTGGGAAATCCCGGGTTCGGGCGAAATTATGGAAACGACCTTAGTCATCCTTTCGGCTGGCTTGCTCATATTCCTGGCACATCTGTTTTCGGTATTGTTTGAGAAGACCAGGGTACCGGATGTTCTCCTGCTGGTTCTCATCGGCCTTGTCATCGGCCCTATCATGGGCGTCGTGGATCGGGATGACCTTGGCGACATTGGCAATGTATTTGCCATAATCACGCTTGTCATTATCCTTTTCGAAAGTGGGCTGGGGCTCAGTCTCTCCACCCTTCGTGCATCCATGGGGCGTGGAGTACGCCTAACCGTCATCAATTTTGTAGCCACTCTCGGGGTTGTGCTTCTGATATGCCGTGTCGTGTATGACATGTCCGTTCTTGAAGCCCTGATCCTTGGTTCTATCGTCGGTGGCACATCTTCTGTAGTCGTCATCCCCATGGTGAGTAAGCTCCGCTTGCAATCAGATACCCGGACTGCCCTAATCTTAGAATCAGCCTTTAGCGATGTGGTGGTCATCGTATTCGCCCTCGGGTTCATTCAAGCAGTTGAACACGAAGACCTGAGGCCGACCTTCATGCTCGGGGCAGTAGCCGCCTCCTTCCTGCTGGCAGCCATTCTGGGTGCTTTAGCTGCCTTTTTCTGGTCAACGGTGCTTAACAGAGTCCGCCAGTTGAAGAACAGCACCTTTCTAACTCCTGCCTTTGTATTTGTGGCCTACGGTGTCACCGAGCTTCTAGGCTTTAGCGGCGCAATTTCAGCCCTCGCCTTTGGAATCGTCCTGGGGAATATCGGAGGCCTGCAAAACCACCGATCCCTGCAACATTCCTGGCTGAAGGAAACAGCTTTATTTCGGTCTCTGAAGCTAGCCTTCCAGCCAAACGAGATGGAGAAGGCATTTTTTGCTGAGATTGTTTTCCTCCTCAAAACCTTCTTCTTTATCTACATTGGCTTATCCATCCCACTAGATGATTCTAAGGTCCTTCTTGCCGGGTTGGGCTTGACTTTAGCATTATTCTTAATAAGAATACGAGTGGTGCAAGCATCCCTAGATAAGGCAGTGACGACCTTTGATGCCTCAATCGCGGCGGTCATGGTGCCAAAAGGATTGGCAGCAGCCGTTGTGGCATCCATGGCTATGGAAGCAGGAGTAGGACACGGCAGCGTGATCCAGGGTATCACCTTTGCAGTAATTCTCTTCAGTATCGTCGCCACGACGGTTCTCACCGTCCTGGTGGAGAAAACTGTGGTTCGCCGACTCTATGCGTCCCTATTCTCGAAATATGCCCCTGATGCACAGTACTCTAGAGGCGCTTTGGATGTGTGACAAATGCTTCAGCAACTTAGTGAAGCGGAGTCCGAGATTAGCCCTGCCAACAATTGAAGTGGTAATTCTCAGGTAGGATAGTGAACAACAAGTCCTTCTGGGCAGCGAGCGACACCGACCAGCCGCGGTTATCGCGTTCTGACGAGATCATCAGGCGAACTGTCGCATTTGTGACCCCACATGGAACAAACATCTTTGTTGCTGTCATTCTGGGCTTTGCCGTGCTGATCCTGGTTGGCTTCGTACTCCTTATGCTGCCCCAAGCTAGTGCCGCGGGAGAATGGATTAACCCCCGCACCGCCCTATTCACCGCTACCTCGGCAGTCACCGTTACCGGCCTAGTGACGGTTGAGACCGGCACCTACTGGAGCGGTTTTGGCCAGACGGTTATTCTAATCCTCATCCAGTTAGGCGGGTTTGGCTTCATGACTCTTACCTCTTTCCTGCTGCTGCTGGCCGGGCGCCGCGTCCTGTTCCGCGATTTCCGCGTTGCCGATGCTCTGGGGACACACAACATGCGCGAGTTCGCTCGGCTCATCTACTGGACGCTGGGCATCACCGTCGTGATGGAAGTGGTGGGGATACTCTTGCTAGCCTTCCTCTTGAAGGGAGAAGACATATCAGGTCATCCCTGGTGGGCTGCCACCTTTCATGCTATCTCGTCCTTCAATAATGCCGGCTTCGATACCGTGGGGAATGGAACCAGCCTGGCCAATTTTGCCAGCAATGCCCAGGTACTTTCCGTAGTGGGCCTATTGTCCTTCGTGGGAGCTCTTAGTGCCCCGGTTATCATCGCGCTGGTGAGTCTAATGAGGGGGAGGCAGCTCGGTGTGGACGCCAAACTGGCTCTGGTTGCAGTTTTGACACTGGTTGTAATCGGAACTCTGCTTGTCTTTGGGATGGAATACGACAATCCCGAGACTCTTGGCACTCTAGGTGTGCCAGGCAAACTCATGAACTCCTTCTTCAGCTCGATAACAGCTCGCACGGCAGGATTTTCGTCTCTGAACATGGGAGCTTTAGGGCTGCAAACCTTGTTTATCATTATGATCCTGATGTTCATTGGCGGGGTATCAGGCTCTACCGCAGGGGGCATTAAGGTGACGACGTTCTCTGTCCTTTGGCTCACTGCCGTGTCCTATATCCGGGGGCGACGCCACGTGGACGTATTCCGTCAGCGCATCCCAGAAACCCAGATTCACAAGGCGGTGGCAGTGGTCTTCTTTGCCCTGGCTCTGGTCCTGGTAATAGCTCTCGCCTTGAGTGCCACAGACGATGGCATATCTTTTCGCGACCTCTCTTTTGAGACGGTTTCGGCCTTTGGCACGGTGGGCTTCACCACGGGCATAACGTCGTCCCTTTCAGCAGCGGGCCAATTCCTTCTGATTTTGACCATGTTTGTAGGCCGGCTTGGCCCCCTCACAGTAGCTCTGGCCTTTGCGGAAAGCCGGGAGGTGGAGGAAGAAGAATGCCCCGAGTGCGAGGTGAGGGTGGGGTAGAACTACCTTCTGCTTAGGCTGAAAAGCCAAGCTGGCCTGCTTCACGACTCTGCATGTCAGCCATTGTATTGCTGGTGGCCCGACGGGAAGTTCGGATGCCTACAGATAGGCTCGCCCTGGTTTGGGCCTATTTACTGAAGACTGGAGCAACGTCGGTGGTCGGCCTCGTTAGTGTGGAAGACGTATTGGACTTCGTGAAGGCCTCTCACCACACCAAGGCCTTGAAGAACTTCGGTCTGCCCTTCATACCCTCCTAGTCTATTATTCCTCAGACCCTTTTGGGGCACAGCGTGGGCTTGACAGCCTGCCACAAGAATCATATCATCGTTAGCAAAAACAAAGGGTACGGAGATCACATAGTAAGGGTTGATATGGGAAATCCCGGTTAATATGGTTACCATTGGTTCTCACGCTGATCGTCCTTTATTTCAGCTTGGCTTTGGATCTCCCAAAGTGAGGACTGATGAGGGCTAAGTCCGAGACGGTTCACTCGCTACAGGTTTACATGGCGACTGGTCCGATCCAGTCCGTCGCTTATAAGCGGTTGTACGGAGGGCAGTACGTCCAGGCTGGGCATTACATAGCCATATTAGCGGTTCTCTACGAGTCTTGCGCCTTGCTGGGAAGGATGTTCAAAGACGATGTGCCGAGTCTCGCTCGGCTGCTCGAGGCCAAACCGGGGAACGAGGAAGAGTCCGTGCGCTTCTGGGAAAAGATGGCTGACGAGCGCTTAAGGCGGTACCGCCTCATTTACGGTGATAATCCTGATTCTCTGTTCTTCATGGTGCTTGCGACGGAATATGAGAGAGTCGGCTCGGTCTTTCCCCATGGCAGCGTGGGATCGATAGATGATATGGAACGGATAAGGCACGCCGCCCAAAGTAAGGTCAGCCTCGATAACGATAGGCTATGGACACAGGTTGAGGTGACGCTGAGCGAGGGCATCGGCTTCGGCTTACTGCACCCCGAACTGACCTTAGACCTACTCTCGTGGAGGTTCAAGCCGCGAGACCCCGAAGAGTGGAAACGTTTTCGTTCTGCTGGTATTGATGCCCCGGATGGGCCTCCAGTGACTTCTCTGCAGGAGATGGAAACCATGTTGCTTGAACTCGTCAGAGAATACGTCCAGCAATTCAGGCCCGACATGGCATATCCTTGGCCGTCAAGGCATGGTCAATAAGACAGGGGCAAAGCCAAACTGCATATCTTGATGTCCTAGCGTGGGGACTAAACTTCTCTCTGTATCCTGAGCCATTCCCAAGAGAGGCATGCATTATCATCCTAGCTGGAAGGAGAATCGCGGTCTTGCTCTGGCAAGGCATGTGGCAAGAAGATATTAACAAATCCGCTCTCGTGTGCAGCCAGGAGTGAGCGCGCGAAGTGCTCCTACTCGTTCCCCAAAAGTTACCACTTTGATGGCTGCATATTTGCCGGCGACCGAGGCGCCTATGCAGGCGGCGACAAGTTGTCAGGGTTGATTTTGTCAAGCTTTTTGACGCCACAAAGAGCTGATACTACAATCATATTGGAGAGCCCAGTCAGGTGATTGGATGGGTTCCGCATGGAAGATATTAACGGTTTATATCCAATACTGTTTCTAATTTGCCTTGGCATTGCAGCCTTCTTCTGCAGTGCAGAGACGGCTTTTATCGGCATGCAAAAGCTTCGGCTCCAGCATCTGGTACATACCAATCACCCCAAGGCCAGAATCGTGGCCGAGATCGTGGAGCATCCAGAGAAGTTTCTAGCTGCCGTCCTTCTGGGGATCAACCTCTTCGAGACGGCGGTGGCTGCTTTAGGCACGGCAATGGCTATATCACTGTGGGGGCAGGACCTGGGGGCAGCCGTAGCCATCATTATCATTACGGTAGTGACCCTGGTTTTCGCAGAATTCATCCCCAAGAGCCTGGGCGTTCGCTACGGGGAGAAAATAGCCTTACTCTACGCCACGCCCATGCAGATTATTTCAACGATCTTTTATCCCTTCGTCTATGTGCTAAACCGTATTGGCGTAAGGTTTACTAAGCTGACTGGTGAATTTGGCGAACCAAGGCCAACGATTAGCCCCGAGGAGTTCCGTACGGCTATTACCGTTGGGCAGGCCGAAGGGGTGCTGGATGAGCACGAAGCCGAGATTTTACACAAAGCTTTCGAGTTTGCTGACCGACCTGTCAGGGAGGTGATGCAGCCGCGAACCGAAGTTGCATGGCTGGAGCAAGGAAGCAGCTTCGCTGCGTTTCTTGATATTTATCGCCAGTCCCCCTACTTACGCTTCCCCGTCTACCAAGGAACTACAGACAACGTAGTGGGGATTCTATCCATCAAAGATGTGCTTATGGCTCAGGCCAATAATCCGTTGGACATGGATAGCCCTATTGACGTATTGGTCCGACCAGTCCACTTTGTGCCTGAGACCAAGCTTCTGGGCGAACTTCTGACTGAGATGAGAGATAACAACTACCACATAGTGGTGGTTGTCGATGAATTTGGTGGTGTAGCGGGCATAGCTACCCTAGAACACCTGATTGCAGAGATAATGGGCAGCATTGCTGAGGAGGCTGCCGGTACGGACAAGGACTTCGTGACTATTGATGCCAATACTTTCGAGGTGGACGGCAGTCTCAGGATAGAGGAGGCAAATGAGGAATTGAGTCTGGGGTTGCCTCATGGTGACTATGAGACCATAGCTGGCTTCATTCTCAGCCGTCTGGGTCGTATTCCGAGGCAGGGGGAACATCTGAAGTACAAGGATTTGAAGTTGGCTATTCTTGAAATGCGGGACAAGAAGATTGAACGGATTTTGATAACTAAGGAAAAGGATTCGCCGAGTGCTCCTTGAACTGACTGGTCCTCTGCATATAGCCTCTAAGAGCGTGAAAACGGTGCCTGCTGCACCTCAAGACTTCGCTCCTTAGATCCCCTCAGCCAAGCTCAGCGCGTCACCTACAAAACGACCTTCGCCAGAAACCACCGCAAACGGGCAACATGCGGGAAAAGCTGACAGGAGCACAGCCCTGTCCTATGCGCCAGGTGGAGTGCCCGGGCTTTTCACCATGAGGACCGGCATAACACTGCCCCTGATGACACTGGCGGCAACACTGCCGCGAATCCACCTACTGAGGCCAGCCCGTCCACGGGTTGCCATAATGATAAGGTCACAAGGGTTGTGTTCAGCGTAGAATATAATGGCCTGCGCGGGTTTACCGAGAACGATTTTCGTCTGTGCCTTGATCCCTTCATCCTGCAGCTTTTGGGCGACTCCAGCGAGATAATTCTGAAGGTTCATTTCCTTCTTGCCCACGGGCTGGCTTACTGGCCTTTCCCCCAGTGGGTAACCGGTCACGCGCTTGTAGCCCTTGGTGCTCTTTATGGCTGCGATTAGAGTGATATCCTCTGAGCCACAGCGTTTAGCAAGCTCCATCGCATAGGGAAGGGCCACCTCTGCCAGGTTCTTACCGTCTAACGGGACCAGGATATTCTTGTACACTTCGCCTCCTTTCACCGACGACACAGTTTCGTGTCGATCGTTGTGCAACATCGGCTTACAGCCATTATATCATACCTTGACAATAGCTCAGCCGCTGACCTTTGCCCGGCCCGCTGATGGTTTGCCATAAGGTTGTTGCGCCTCTAGAATAGGGAGGAAGCTAATTTGCTACTGCGGTACCTTATCAGTTCCTGCCCATGATGTTACAAACAAGCAGGATGCCCTCAAGGCCATACTGATCAAGCATGAGAAGGTTCCCCTGTGGAGAGAGTGTGAGTGGATAAGCACACTTAACGCCGGTCCGTGGTACTTATAGATGGAAGTATCTGTTGCCGATATATTGATAGACCTGATTGGAACAGCCTGTGTAGTAATTGTCTTTGCCTACGTTCTGAGCCGCACCAGGTTTTTCACCGAGATATTGGACAAGCAATTCAGCTTCCAGAATCAAGTTGTCCTTATCCTGGTCTTCGGGGCCATGTCGATATTCGGCACCTACGGTGGGATAAAACTGCCCTCAGGCGCTATAGCCAATATTAGAGACCTCGGCCCTATGGTCGGTGGACTTGTAGGGGGGCCGGTAATTGGGCTGGGGGCGGGAGTAATCGGTGGCATACACCGTTACTTCCTCGGTGGTTTTGTTGACGTTCCCTGCTCTCTGGCTACCGTTATCGCCGGCTTAATGGGCGGGGTGATATACAAGCTGAGGAAAGGAGAGTTCCCCGCCGTTTGGCAGGCAACCCTGTTCGCCGCCGCCAT
The DNA here is from genome assembly GCA_016876035.1 of Chloroflexota bacterium. Classification (GTDB taxonomy): domain Bacteria; phylum Chloroflexota; class Dehalococcoidia; order UBA2247; family RBG-13-53-26; genus VGOE01. The sequence continues at coordinate 32,084 of VGOE01000004.1, read as the reverse complement.
GGAATCCTTTCACATGGGTCTAACGCTGCTGATAGCTCGACCCTATGACAGAGCCTGGGAACTTGTCAAAGATGTTAGCCTGCCTATGATTGCCGCCAATGCCATGGGCATGGCCATCTTCGCCTGGATAATACGCAATCTGATAATCGAGAGAAGGACAGCGGCTGAGAAAGCAAGGGTGACCAGCCTATTCGGGAAATATGTTTCGCCGCAGGCTGCTAAGGCGATCATTGAACTGGCAGATAGAGACGAACTGGCTCTGGGCGGGGCGAACCGTGAGGTAACAGTGCTTTTCGCTGATGCGCGAGGTTTCACCCAGCTCTGCGATAAGGTCAAGCCTGACAGACTTGTTGATGCGCTGAATACATACTTCTCTGCTATCATCGAGCGTATCAATGCCAACGAGGGAATGGTCAATAAGTTCGCCGGCGATAACATAATGGCAGTCTGGAACGCTCCCCAGAGTCAACCTGACCATGCCTTCCTGGCGGTCAAAACAGCCATCGAGAGCCAAAAAGCGATACAGGAGATCAACCAGAAGCTGGTTGACTTCCCTGCCACGCAATTTGGGATAGGCATCAACACCGGGGAAGCAATTGCGGGGAGTGTCGGCTCCAAGCAGAGAGCGGAATACACCGTGATAGGAGATGCGGTTAACCTGGCGTCTCGCATTTGTGGCGCGGCGCCTGGAGGGCGAGTTTGGATAGGTGGACAAACCTTCGAGAAGGTAAAGGACAGGGTGACAGTAAGCGAACTCGGGCCCCAGCACTTCAAAGGTAAAGAAGTGGCCTTTACCGTTTACGAGGTCACATCCCTCAGGTAAGCGTGCAGCGCTGGACTGACTCCCGAATGTTGACAAGGCATGTGTGGAATCATATATTGTTGGCAAACGGAACAAGGAGGGATTATGAGATTACTTGGGCGTTCGTATAAGAGCGATCTTCTTAGAAGTGTGCCTCTGTTCAAAGGCCTCAGCAAACGAAATTTGGATGAGGTTGCCAGATATGCCGATGAGGTGCGGAAGAAGCAGGGGACTGTGCTGGCTCAACAGGGCAGCAAGGGACAGGAATTCATCTTCATCATCGAAGGGCAGGCAAGGGTTGAAAAGGAAGGGAAAGTCATCAACCGTCTTTCGGCAAATGACTTCTTCGGGGAAATATCTCTAATTGATCAACGGCCGCGCATGGCCACAGTTATTGCTGACACCGACGTGAGACTGTTGGTGGTGCATGCCAGGTCATTCAAACAGTTGCTTGAGACGGTGCCAGGCCTGTCGTACAAGATCATGGTCGGGCTCTGCAAATATCTCCGCGAAGCGGAGGCTTAGGAAACGCCCCTCGGTTCGAAGCCCCTCTTGGTCGGGAGACTCTGTCACCTGGGCGGCTTTCTGCCCGCAGGCATCGGAGCCCCTGTGACCGGGAGCCAGTCAAGTGGCTCAGATGGGGTTGTTTTCCAGGAAACGGCTCACTGCTAACAGAAGCTTGTCATTCTGATCCACCTGAGGCGGAGAAGAAACTCTGTTATTCTTTGCCGTTAACGACAGGAAGAAGCTGCGCGCAGTTGAGTCATGCGGCCTCTCATTCCCGTATTGACCTCCCCGTTAACCTCAGAAAAACGTCCTCCAGGGTAGGGACGTGCTGGTTCACGATGACCAGTTCCTGTTTCAACTCCTCCTCCAGCATCTGGCCATCGCCCTGGAAGATGTACAGCCTGTCTTCTATCTCTTCCCATTGAAAGCCGTGCTCCTTCAACCGGCTGAGGACTCTGTTCTTCTCCTCCAGTGGCGGCTGGGCCTCCAGGACCAGATTGCCCCCATACTGGCTGACAAGGTCCCGCGGGGAGCCCAGGGCAATAATCTTACCCTCGTTCATAATGGCCAGGCGGTCGGAAAGACGCCAGGCTTCATCCATGTTCTGAGTAGTTAGCAAAAGCGTCATCCCCTGCTCTCGGAAAGACCGGAGCTTCTGCCACACCAGGTGCTTGGTTTGAGGGTCAAGGCCGACGGTAGGCTCATCCAAAATGAGAAGCTTGGGCCGGTTGATGATAGCTCTGGCGATGAGCAGACGTCGCTTCATGCCTCCCGATAGCTCATCGATTTTGGCCTTCTGTCTCTCGTGAAGTTCGAAGAGTCGGAGGTTGTCCAACGCCCGTGCCCTGGCCTCTGCCCTGGGTATGTCGAAATAACGGGCGAAGGTGATCAGGTTCTCCAGCACGGTCAGATCGGGATCAAGGTTATCCTCCTGCGGCACCACACCCAGGCTGGCCTTAATCCGTCTGGCGTCTTTGCTAACGCCGTGGCCGTCTACCCAGATGCTGCCCTGGGTGAGAGGGGAAGCAGCAATAATCATGCGCACCAGGGAGGTCTTGCCAGCGCCGTTGGGCCCCAGCAACCCGAAGCACTCACCTTGGGCCACGTCCAGGTCCACTCCAGCAACGGCGGTAATCGGCCCAAAGGTCTTGACGACATTCCTGATCCTTATGATAGATGCGGTAGGCATGGATAATCTATTCTAGCACGGTTGGCGGCACGGTTTCTCGGAAGGTTAGCTACTGTGTTCCTGAACTGGCAGCTACAGACAATGATGGTATAATTGATGCTGCAATGCACGAGCCAATGGTGATTATCCGCCCGCCCAGTGAAGCGCAGAGCTTATTATTGCCAGTGACCCTGGGTTGTTCACACAACCGATGCACCTTCTGCAATACCTACAAAGGAATAAGGTTCAAGATAAGAAGCGCAGAGGACATAAAGGGAGATATAGATAGTATAGCCTCCAATTTCGGTTGGAGTGTGCGCCGGGTCTTTCTGGAAAACGGTGACGCACTGGCGTGCCGACAGGGAATGCTGGTCGAGATCATGGCCTATCTGAACAAGAGGTTCCCCAACATAGAGCGAGTAGGAACCTATGCCAGCCCTCAGAATATTCTCAGCAAGAGCGTGGACGACCTTAAGACTTTGAAGGAACTCAAACTGGGGACCATATACCTCGGCGTGGAGACTGGGGATGAAGAACTGCTGAGACGGATTGAAAAAGGAGTGACCGCTAGCCAGATGGTGGAAGCGGGAAGAAGGGCAAGAGTGGCTGGCATCGCACTATCGGTGACGATTATACTGGGCTTAGCCGGTTCACAGGAAGGCCGCCAACATGCCCTTGAGACAGCGAAGGTTCTTACTGAGATTGATCCTGACTTCTGCGGTGCTCTTACCCTCATGCTTGAGCCTGGTGCTCCCCTCTACAGCGAGTGGCAGCGAGGTCAATTCATTCTTGCCTCTCCCTTCCAATGCCTCGATGAGTTGAGGCAGATAATCGCCCACTCCAAATTCACCAATTGCTTCTTCACCTCAAACCACGCCTCTAACTATCTACCTCTCAGGCTGAGGCTGCCGCAGCAAAAGGACGAGGCACTGAGATTCCTGGACAAGGTCATAGGAACAAAGGATCACCGCACTCTTACACCTGAGTACCTTAGAGCGCTCTGATTACACACAGGTTGAACAGCAGCGCGAAAATATACCTGGGATAAGCCAAAGGCGAGAGTGCATCATTTGTGGCTAATCCGAAAGAACAGAAGTACGCATATGGTCAGAGTTCCATGGGCTGTGCCCATGGAATCTACACACTCTCAAGCCTACATGTTTGACTACTGAACTGGCTTATGTTACAAGATAGAGTACACAAGAATCCTGATAGAGTGCGCAGTAACACTACCGGGCAAACTTCATGGTCTTGTAAAAGAAGGAGGAAGCATGGCCAAGATTTATTATGACAAGGATGCTAATTTGGATTTGCTCAAAGGGAAGACCATCGGCGTAATCGGGTACGGTAGCCAGGGAAGTGCGCATGCCAATAACCTGAAGGACAGCGGCTGTACGGTGATTGTAGCGGAAGCGCGGGGAAGCGAAGCCTGGAAAAAGGCACAGAAAGCAGGCTTTGAGGTGGCCACTGCCGACAAGGTGGCCAAGGAAGCTGACATCATGATTATGCTCGTCCCTGACAACCTGCACCCGGCGGTGTACAGAGAGTCGATGGAAAAGCAAATGTCCCGTGGCAAGACGTTGATGTTCGCTCATGGTTTCAATATTCATTACGGCCAGATTGTGCCTGCACCGGGCGTTGACGTGAGCATGATCGCCCCCAAAGGCCCGGGGCACATGGTGCGTCGCCTCTACACCGAGGGCCTTGGCACTCCGGCCTTGGTAGCAATCCACCAGAACGCCTCAGGGAAGGCAAAGGATGTGGCTCTAGCCTACGCTAAGGGCATTGGTTGTACCCGGGCAGGAGTCCTGGAGACCACCTTTGCTGAAGAGACAGAGACCGACCTCTTCGGAGAGCAGGTAGTGCTGTGCGGCGGCGTTACCGCTTTGATAAAGAATGCTTTTGAAACCCTGGTGGAGGCAGGCTATCAGCCTGAGGTAGCCTACTTCGAGGTTTGCCATGAGCTGAAGCTCATTGTTGATCTCATTTACCAGGGTGGCCTGGCCCATATGCGGAATGCGGTCAGTGATACGGCAGAGTATGGTGATTACACGCGTGGGCCGCGGATTATCGACGAGATGGCCAGAGCTGAAATGGAGCAGATCCTGGCTGAAATCCAGGATGGTAGCTTTGCCCTGGAATGGATACTGGAAAATCAAGCAGGCCGCCCGAAATTCAACGCCTTGAAGCGCATGGAGGCAGAGCACCCCATAGAGAAGGTAGGCAAGAGACTCAGGGCCATGATGCCGTGGCTGAAGGGGTAGCTTAGCCGAGCCATCAAACAAAAGAGATTCCAAGGGAGTTATCTGAGAACCTAGTCCAACGGGTAGCCTGGAGCATCAACTCCGGGCGGGGTTGGAGCTAATGCTCTAACCTAGTCAGGCTGGAAGCAAGAGAACCGGAGTGAAAGACATGGAAAGGGTTATTATCTTTGACACCACGCTGCGAGATGGGGAGCAGGCGGCCGGAGGCATGCTTAACATCCACGAAAAGCTGGAGATAGCCAGGCACCTGGAGAAGCTGGGCGTGGACGTTATTGAAGCGGGGTTTCCGGCAAGCACCCGTGGTGATTTTGAAGCCGTGAAGCTGATCGCCCGGGAGGTGCGACAGTCGGCTATTTGCGCCCTTAGCCATGCCAATCCCAAGGCCATAGACAGTGCCTGGGAGGCAGTCAAAGGAGCAGCGCATCCCCGCATCCATATCTTCCTCTCCGCCTCTGAAATCCATCTCTCTTATCAGCTTAAGAAGAGCCGTGAGGAGATTCTTGGGCTGGCACGAGACATGGTAGCCAGAGCCAAGTCATATCTGGATGACGTGGAGTTCTCGCCCATGGATGCCAGCCGCACCGACCCGTCCTTCCTTTACATGATTATGGAGACAGTCATCGGTGCCGGGGCAACCACGGTGAATATCCCCGATACGGTGGGTTATGCCATCCCGCAAGAGTTTGGCAATCTTATCGAGGGAATCTTGAACAATGTGCCTAACATTGATAAGGCTGTGATCAGCGTGCATTGTCATAATGATCTGGGGCTGGCAGTGGCCAATAGCCTGGAAGCGCTGCGGCGCGGGGCGAGGCAGGTGGAGTGCACCATTAATGGCATCGGGGAGCGAGCAGGCAATGCCTCTTTAGAGGAGATTGTGATGGCGCTCAAGACCCGCGGCAACCTTTTTAACCTGGCCACCCGAATCGACACTAAGCAAATATACAAAACCAGCCGTCTGGTGAGTGAGTTGACCGGTTTTGTGGTCCAGCCGAACAAGGCCATTGTTGGGGCCAATGCTTTTCGGCACCAGTCGGGAATCCATCAGGACGGCATCATCAAGAAGGCTATTACTTACGAGATCATGGATCCGAGGGAGGTAGGCATTCCCGCCAGCAGTCTGGTATTGGGTAAGCTCAGCGGGCGTCATGCCTTTAAGGAGAGGCTGGCAGAGTTGGGCTACGCCCTGGCCGAAGAGGACCTGGATCGGGCCTTCCTCGCCTTCAAGGAGCTAGCCGACAAGAAAAAAGAGGTCACTGACCGTGATCTAGAGACGATTGTGGCCCACGAGATGCATGCCATTTCCGAGACCTTTCACCTGGATGATGTCCAGGTTTCCTGCGGTACAAGGGGTCTGGCCAGCGCTGCAGTGAGGCTTATTGACTCAGAGGGTCGGGTGTTGACTGATGCTGCTGTGGGCACTGGCCCAGTGGATGCAGTGTATAAGGTGATAAATCGCATCATCGGGGTACCGAACAGGCTCACAGAGTTCACGGTTAACTCAGTCACTGAAGGCATTGACGCCATCGGAGAGGTATTGATCCGGATTGAAAGCGAAGGCGTAACCTATACCGGGCGGGGCGCTGACACCGATATCATCATGGCTAGCGCCAAAGCCTACATGAACGCCCTCAACAGGCTGCTGGCTGCCAGGGGGAGGGGTTCGGAGTGACCCTGGCGGAGAAGATTCTAGCCGCTCACGCAGGCAAAGACAGAGTCACCCCTGGTGAGCTGGTAAACGTCAAAGTCGATCTGGTGCTGTCCAACGACATCACGGCTCCCATCGCCATCAGGGAATTTGAGCGCATCGGCGTAAAGAAGGTCTTTGATCCACAGAAGGTGGTGATGGTGCCCGATCACTTTGTCCCCAACAAGGACATTCCCTCGGCGGAGCAGGCCAAGATGATGCGCCAGTTCGCTCTGAAGCAGGGTCTGGTCTATTTCGAGGTGGGTTGCATGGGCATCGAGCACGTGCTCCTGCCGGAGCAGGGCCTGGTTCTCCCCGGCGATGTGGTCATCGGGGCCGATTCCCACACCTGCACCTATGGTGCCCTGGGGGCTTTCGCCACCGGCATGGGTTCCACCGACATCGCCTCCGCCATGGCCTGCGGCGAAATCTGGATGAAGGTTCCGACGACCACCAAGTTCGTTTACCACGGGAAGGTGGGCAAATGGGTGGAGGGCAAAGACCTCATCCTTTACACCATTGGGGACATCGGGGTGGATGGCGCTCTCTACTCCGTGATGGAGTTTGCCGGGGAGGCAATCGAGGCACTCTCCATGGACGGGCGCTTTGCCATGGCCAACATGGCCATCGAGGCTGGGGCAAAAGCCGGTATCTTCAGGGTGGATGACAAGACCCTGGAGTACGTCAGGGCGAGGGCCAGGCGTCAGTACAAAGTATATGAGGCAGACGAGGATGCACAATACTGCAAGACCATAGAGTACGACGTCTCCCGGCTGGAGCCGCAAGTGGCCTTCCCCCATCTACCCTCCAACACCAGGCCCATCAGCCAGGTGGGCCAGATCGAGATCGACCAGGTGGTTATCGGCAGTTGCACCAACGGCAGGTTGGAGGATCTGCAAGTGGCTGCTAAAATACTCAAGGGCAGACTGGTACATCCGAGGGTGCGCTGTATTATCATCCCCGGCTCACAGCAAGTTTATCTTAGCGCGTTACGAGAGGGGTTGATCGAGACTCTTGTTCAGGCAGGGACAGTGGTGAGCACGCCTACCTGTGGCCCATGTCTGGGCGGTCATATGGGCGTTCTGGCTGCTGGCGAGCGCTGCGTCTCCACCACTAACCGAAACTTCGTCGGCCGGATGGGAAGTCCCCGGTCCGAGGTCTACTTGGCCAACCCGGCGGTGGCCGCGGCCAGCGCCATCCTGGGCAAGATCGCCAGCCCCGAGGAGGCCATGAATTGAAATTGAGGGGCAAAGTACACAAATACGGTGCTAATGTGGACACGGATGCCATTATCCCGGCTCGCTATCTGAACACCTCTGACACTGACGAACTGGCCAAGCACTGCATGGAGGACGTCGACCAGCAGTTCCTCAACAAGGTGAGTCCGGAGGACTTTATTGTCGCTGAGACTAACTTCGGCTGTGGCTCCTCCAGAGAACACGCCCCGGTGGCTATCAAGGCCGCGGGTATCTCCGCCGTTATCGCCAAAAGCTTTGCCCGCATCTTCTTTCGCAATGCCATCAATATCGGCCTGCCTATTCTGGAATGCGAAGAGGCAGTAGATGAGACTGAGACCGATGACGTCCTGGAGGTGGAGTTGACCAGTGGTGAAATCAGAAACGTCACCAAGAACAAGCTATTTCATGCCAAGCCCTATCCTGATTTCATGCTGGAGTTGATTTCAGCTGGAGGGCTTGTGGAATACACCAAGAAGAAACTTGGGACGGGAGGCCCACACAAATGAAGTTTCAAATCGCGGTATTGCCCGGTGACGGGGTTGGCCCTGAGGTAGTAGCCGAAGCGGTGAAAGTCTTGCAGGCGATTGGCCAGAAGTTTGGCCATGAATTCGCCCTTCGTTATGGGCTTGTCGGTGGTGCTGCTATTGACCAGTCTGGGGCAGCTTTGACGGCCGAGACTTTCAAGATGTGCCAGGAGTGTCACGCGGTGTTGCTCGGGGCGGTGGGCGGTCCCAAATGGGATGACCCTTTAGCCAAAATCCGTCCGGAGGATGGCCTCCTGGCGTTGCGCAAGGGGCTAGGGCTCTTCGCCAATCTCCGCCCGGTCAAGGTCTTTCCCATGCTTCTAGATTCTACCTCTCTCAAGCCCGAGGTCATTAGAGGTGTAGACCTGATAGTGGTGCGGGAACTCACCGGTGGGCTTTACTTCGGCCGGCCTAAGAAGCAGTGGCGAACCTCCAGGGGTAGACGGGCGGTGGACAGCATGGTCTACTCTGAAAAGGAGATTGAGCGCATCATAAGGGTAGGTTTTGAGATAGCCCGGAGGCGAAGGAAGAAGCTGACCTCTGTGGACAAGGCCAATATTCTGGAAACCTCGCGATTGTGGCGTCAGGTGGCTATGGAGCTTTCCGCGGAGTATCCTGATGTCGAGTTAGAACACATGCTGGTGGATGCCTGCGCCATGAGACTGATACAGCGCCCTCTTGACCTTGATGTGGTGGTAACCGAGAACACGTTCGGCGACATATTGACTGATGAAGCCTCCATGCTAGCGGGTTCTATGGGGATGCTGCCTTCGGCCAGCCTGGCGGGGGTGCCGGGGGTAGGCGACAGCATGACCTTTGGTCTCTATGAGCCAATCCACGGCAGCGCCCCGAGGAGGGCCGGGCAAAACCTGGCCAACCCTATTGCCACCGTCCTCAGTAGTGCCATGATGCTGCGCTACTCCTGTGGTCTGGATCAGGAGGCGGAGACTGTTGAGAGGGCAGTCACCGATGCCCTGGAGCGCGGCTACCGCACCTACGACATCATGGAGAAAGGGAAGACCCAGGTGGGGACGAGGGAGATGGGGCAGGCAATCATGGGGAGCATACAGGCATAAAGTTGTGAGTGGCTTGGCTAACAGAACAGGCATTGCCAACATGCCTCTGCACTACGGCAAGGCTCCGCCCTGGCTATTTCGGCGGATGGTGAAGCTGGCCAGAGAGATTACTGTTTTCATCGTGGCCGAGTTCGGGCCCGAAGAGATGCTGCGCCGCATGTCAGACCCGTGCTGGTTTCAAGCCTTAGGCTGCGTGCTCGGCTTTGACTGGCATAGCAGCGGCGTCACGACCACTGTCTGCGGTGCTCTGAAGGAGGGGCTGAAGGGGCTGGAATCAGACCTGGGGCTGTTTGTCGCTGGCGGCAAGGGCAGCACTTCAAGGCGCACCCCTGCGGAAATAGAAGCCTTCGGCAATGCCATCTCCCTTGATCCTTCCCCGCTGATATATGCCAGCCGGATGGCAGCCAAGGTGGATAGTGCCGCCCTTCAGGACGGCTACCAGCTTTACCACCATGTCTTTCTTTTCACCAAGGGTGGCTCCTGGGCAGTGGTGCAGCAGGGAATGAACGAAGTCAGCCGCTACGCCCGCCGTTATCACTGGCTGGGTGAATCGGTGGCTGACCTTGTCTGCGAGCCTCATGCTGCTATCTGCTCTCAGGGGCGAGGGGAGGTGCTGAACCTAGTGGCTAGCGAAAGTGACGCGGCGCGAAACACCATCACCTCCATAGCCACGGAGCAATCGACAGAGGGAATTTTGAAAGATATCAGAAGGCTGAAGACACTGGATTTGCCACTCCGACACTACATTTCCGTAGAGGATATTCACCCCGACAGGCTGAGCAAGGGTCTGCTAGTCATTTACGATCGGCAGCCAAAGGGTTTTGAAGAGTTACTCAGCATCGAGGGAGTAGGGCCGAAGACCGTTCGGGCACTGAGCCTGATCTCGGAGTTGGTCTACGGTACCCCACCCAGCTTTCGGGACCCGGCGCGCTACAGCTTTGCCCACGGCGGGAAGGACGGTTACCCCTTCCCTGTGGACCGGCAAACCTATGACAAGAGCATCCAGCTTCTGGCCCAGGCGGTACAAAAGGCCAGGGTTGACAACACAGAAAAGAGAGAAGCCCTCCGCCGGCTGAATATGCCCTCCAGAGGAAATCGATTTGCATGATGCTTCGCAAGGATTATCTGATCTCTGATGCTTGATCCGCGTGGCCCTAGTTTCTATTGGCACTTATTGGCTTCTCCCATTCAGTGATCTTGTCGGCGGCTGATTATTTGTCTCTTCCTTGGCCAACGATTCTCCAGACTGCGGCCCCCCGATAGCTTCCCTAACCACCTTGATATCTTCTCGAGAGACAGCTTTGATAAGATAGAGGATCAGGAAGTACAACGCAGCAGCCAAGCCGATAAGCAGGGCCAGATTGATTGATTCACCCCAGTGGATAAGCATCCCCATTGGTAGACAAGCAACCAGGGGCTTGATAGCCAGTCTGTGTAGCGGCAGTCTGTAGAGGTGCTTCGAGACCATATAGAAGCAGAAGGTGAGTGTGACTGCACCAGTGCCTAAAGATGCAATCGCAGCCCCTTTATAGCTCAGGGGGGGGATGAGAATGAGGTTCAGAATGATGTTGGCCACGGCGGATAACGCTACAGCCATTGCCATTTGATTCTGCTTGTTCATGGAAATAAGGGTGAACGATAGAGGTACGCTTAGAAAGGTGAAAAATAATCTCCAGGACAGTATTTGCAGGGCAACAATAGAAGGTTCGAACTCGCCTCCATAAAGCAAAGGGATGATTCTGCCAGAGAGAAGGCACATTCCGGCAGCCATGCCTAGGCCAAGCATGAGTAGATATGTGAATGATTTCTCATAGATTGTCCTTAAGGAACCGGGTGAAGCGAGGAATGAGGTGGACATCAGGGGCAGGAGAGCGAACATGAGAATCATGGGTATATCGCCGAGTCCCAGGGGCAAGATATTGGCTGCATTGTACCAACCTACTTCAGCATCGGTCTTTATCAGGGAAAGTATGATTGTGTCTGTCCTAACAGATATTATGGCGCTCACGGGAAGCATGGCCACAGCCAGTCCGCTTTTGGCAGCACTCTTCCAGAAGTCGAGATCTATCTCAATGTGTGGCTTGGCGAACCTCTTACTACACAAGAGGAAACTGACTATCAGTTTGAATAGTCCTGCAATAACACAAGCAGAGGCTACCGCAACCACACCGTGACCCGAGAATATGAAGGCCAAGCCAACGGAGGTAATTATCAGTTGACCAACAACTGATAGGAAAGCAGAGTACTCCATTCTTTCGAATGCCTGGAATATCTGCATGAAAACGGTACTAAGCGCATTGAGTATGATGTAGACACCAAGGATAAGCACAGTAAGAGTGGTGTCATGAGGGAAGTTCATCAGGGTGGCGAAGAGGGCGATGAGTCCAAATACGACGATAGACAGCACGGCTTTCATAATGACGATATTGCCAACGTATTTGGAGGAAGAGGACCTGTCACGAGCGACCTCTCTTACAATCAAGGCATCGAATCCCATGTCCAGAAAAACAGCGGCAATGGCGGTGAAGTTGATGGCGAACGCCCACTTGCCCAAGGCGGCGCTACCCAACTCTCGAGCCAAGAAAACCAGGAGAAGAAGGTTAAGTAGTGCTACGAAACCCTGACCAACGTACAAGGCCGCAGCATTCTTGGCTACGCGTTGAACGGTGGTGGTGACCTTATTAGCCTCGCTGAAACTACCGGTACTTGCCACAGAAATCCTTGCTGCCCTTTAGCTCTTCGATATCTATGGGCTAACGCATCTAACCTGATCGCTAGTTACTATAACCCAGGTAACATTACATACGCAACGCTTTCACTTACGTTCAGCAAAACAGAAGGACAATGGAAGCAGCCAGGAGCTATAATTAGGACCGTCGGGAAGCAGGATTTCCGGCGCTAAGCTTTTCGCCACTGATAGAGTTCAACTGTTCTCTTCTCCTGCTGACAGACTCAACGGCGGAGGGAGCTTTCTAAGGATTTAGGAGCGCTGAAAGAGGTGCTGATACTGGGGCATATGGGCATTACGCTGGGTGCAGCAGTGCTGCTAGACAGTGCCTTGCGTAAGCGTCCTCCATTTGCCACCTCTCCAACCAAGCAGATTGGGCAAGCGAAGCCATCTTGGCTTTCATCCATTGACCTCAGAATTCTGCTTCTAGGCTCACTTCTTCCTGACATTATTGATAAACCCGTCGGTACACTCATTTTCCCTGATACCTTCGGCAGCGGGCGGATATTTAGCCACACGCTGCTCTTCCTCGTTGTCGTCATCCTGGGCGGGTTGTATCTTTGGCGTCGCTATGGAAAGACATGGCTACTGGTGCTTTCCTTTGGCATTCTTCTCCATCTTATCCTTGACCAGATCTATCTTAATCCTCGAACATTCCTCTGGCCAGCCTATGGTTTTGCCTTCAGAAAGGCAGATATCAGCGATTTCCCAGGGAGGATGCTAGATGAGCTTTGTACTAATGTAGCTGTATATGTGCCTGAGATCATCGGGGCGGCAATCCTGGTCTCGTTTGTTCTCTTGCTGGTGCGGCGCGGTCGCGTGCTTGCTTTCATTAGGAGCGGACATGTAGAGGGACGAGCTGGTGGTATGGATTTGGGGCGCACTTGATGTGGCAGAGAATGGTAAGTCTAAGGTAAGATATGGAGACAAAGACAGAATCCGTTGGAAGAGCAGAGTCCTCTTCAATAAACGGATGGTGCCATTGCAGAGGCTGAGTCCGTGACCTAATAAGGACAGGACAAGTGGAGGGTGTATATGGAATTCTTCTTAGACACGGCTTCATTAAAGGAGATCGAATTCTACCAGTCACTGGGACTTGTGGACGGCGTTACCACCAACCCGTCCCTGTTATCCAAAGAAGGCGGCGACCCCATTTCTCAGATCAAGAAGATCGCTCAGATTGTCAAAGGCCCTCTGAGCGTGGAAGTTACCTATACTGAACCGCGCGACATGGTAAAGCATGCCCTCAAACTGAGTAAACTGGCTGAAAATGTGGTGGTCAAAGTCCCCGCCTCCGTGAGCGGGCTGATAGCAGCGCAGGAGTTGAAGAGGGAAAATGTCAAGATGAACATTACCCTTGTTTTCCATCCCTCGCAGGCTATCCCCTTCGTTAAGCTGGCGGTGGACTACGTTAGTCTCTTTGTGGGCAGGGTGGAGGAGTTTGGCCTGAGCAACAAAGAAGCCATCTGGCAGCTCAGGGAGGCGATAGATGAAATGGAGAGTCCCACCAAGTTGCTGGTCGCCTCGGTGCGAAATCCCGATTACCTGATCGAGGCTGTCATGGCCGGCGCCGATGTCCTCACCATTCCACCTTCTTGCTGGCAGATGGTTTTCAAGAATCCGATCTTCCAGCAGGGGGAGCGGGAATTTCTGGAAAGCTGGAGAACACTGCCGGCTGCGGCCAGAAAAGAATACGAGTCCCTGGACTGACCTTAGCATAAAATAGGAAGCTACCCTCTTAGGTCAGGTCGGGGACCTGGCACTCACAGATTCCGTAGAGGCTGCGCCTCTGATGAACAGCCAGTGATATGGCGATGGCCGATGAGTCCAGCTGATTGCGCTCACGGTGCCTTTGTTGTATAATGTGCTGCCTTTGTCCAATCAAGACGCTCGAGGCAAGGGCGCGTGATTGGGAGGATGAACCATGTACAAGAAATTCAGAGTCCGGAATTTCATGTGCCTCAAAGACGTCACGGTTGACCTCGAACCTCTTACCGTTTTCGTCGGCCCCAACAGCGCAGGCAAGTCCGCTTTCTTCAAAGCCCTATCCACTTTCTCTAGAATCTCCTGGTATCCTGTCCACGGCGGGAAGTCTGGCGACTTCTACGTCGAGCCTGGTGTAGGTTTTGACGAGGCGGTCTGGAAGGGAGATACGGGGCTCCCAATAGAGTTCGAGGTCTGGATGGGCGATAACCGATCAACTGAGGCTGACTACACTATTGAACTACGTAGAAGCTACCTTGGTTGGAGCATCACGGCGGAGAGATTTCAGTTCAGAGGCCAGTGGTTGGATAGTAGAGATGGATTCAAGTTCGAGACATCACAGGGACCGAAAGCCTGGCCGGGCCCGTACAAGGCACCACTAGCTTACCTAGCCTCACACTTCAGTCAGGATCCTGTTGCGGGCCCGTATCTCCAACCTCTTCAGGAACTGAGGAGAAGTCTGGGTCCTGCGCGCAGGTATAGGCCAGGGGCAAGCGACATAGCCTCTTCAACCAGGGTACAGGCTGACGTGGCGACCGGATCTCAAAAAAGACAAACGATGGATGTGGATGAGACCGGACGCAACCTAGTACTTGCACTTCGGGATCTATTACTGACTAAACGGGAGATATTCAATTCCATAGAGTCTGACCTTGGCGCTTTGCACGAACACATTCGCGGGATAGGTTTCAAGTCAGACTGGCGAGGCTTGAGTCTTACTTTCAAGTCCGGGCGCACTATGCAGGAGACGCCAGCAACACTGGAGTCCGATGGTGTACTCCTCTCTACTTTTCTCCTTTGGCGATTGCACTCTTCGACCCCAAACCTTAAAGTATGCCTGGAAGAACCCGAGAACGGTGTGCACGTGTCGGCCTTAGAGCCACGCTACCAACTACTCAAGCGATTCACCACCGGTACTGACCCCAGCCGTGTCCAAATCCTGGTGGCTACACATTCGCGCGACTTCCTCAATGCGATCAAGGCAAGGACTGACATCCTAAATGAAGTTCGAGTCGTCGAGTTTTCCCCTAGCGAGGGGACTACAATACACGGCTTACAGCACTACAGAGAAGTCAATCAACTCCTGGATGCTTGCAAGGGTCAGCTTGGTGACCTCTGGTGGTCAGGCAGACTGGACGATAGACTACGATCATCGGGATAATACACCCGAGAGATGTCACATACCTGTCACAGATTTCAACAAATATTGACAAGTGTCAACGGCTATGCTATGCTGTGTTTATTGGAAAGGAGTGACCTGTATATTGCCCATTAGGATGTGTTTGGTGATTTAGACCTTGGGCGGGGTCACAAGGAAGGCTGCGAGATAGACAGAGAAACGCAGCCTTTTATTTTGTGCTTCGACTAACGCCAGGAAATCACGATCGCCTCGGGCCTGACCAAATCTTACACCCCTAGCATCAGGGGACATTTGCATCCGCTTGCCTGACAACCTACAGACACCTTCCCAAGGCGCTCCTATGGTGTAGAGATAGGATAGCCATTGAGGCGTTATTCAAAGACTGGAGACATCATCTTCAACCCTTTCGGGGAGGGACGAAACCCACCACCCCCGCTAGGCGCGGGCCTGTTTCAGCTTGCTTGTCAGCAGGGGCACTACTTTGAAGAGGTCTCCCACGATACCGTAAGTAGCCACTTCAAAGATAGGCGCTCTGGGGTCCTCGTTTATGGCCACGATGATATCAGAGGTCTGCATCCCAGCCAGGTGCTGCGGCGCTCCGGAGATACCGCAGGCAAAATAGACCTTGGGCGAAACGGTCTTGCCTGTCTGCCCAATCTGATGTGAGTAGGGGATCCAACCATCGTCCACCGGAGGGCGGGAGGAACCCAGTGCCGCATCAAGAACCTCGGCCAGCTCGGCCACTATGCGGAAGTTCTCCGCTGCCCCCAGCCCGCGACCACCGCAGACAATAATGTCAGCCTCTTCCAGCTTGACCTTCTCGGTCAACTCATTGACCATCTGGAGCACTTTGGTTCTCGATGTGACCGACCGCTTATCGAAGTCCACACGCACTATCTGTCCCTGGCGCGATTCGTCTGTTCTGCCCCGCTTAAAGACATGGGGACGGATGGTGCACATCTGGGGCCTTTTCTCTGGGCAAATCACCGTGGCCATCAGACTGCCACCGTAGGCGGGGCGCGTTTGCAGCAGTATCCTGCTCTCTGGGTTAATTTCCAGACCGGTGCAATTGGCGGCCAGCCCAGTCTGCAATGAAGCGGCTACTCTGGGGATAAACGACTGGCCCAGTGAAGTAGCCCCGGCCAGAAGTATCGCCGGCTTATGCTGGCGCACCAGATCGGTAAGGGCTTTGGTATATATGTCCTCATCATGATCTGCTAAGGCAGGGTCATCCAGCAGATAGACCTTATCAGCCCCGCAAGAAACCAGTTGCTCTATACCTTGCACCTGATACCCCAGGCATACCGCACACAGTGCCACTCCCAGGGCATCGGCTAGCCTGCGGCCCTCCGATACCAGCTCATAGGCCACGCTCTTTATCTTGTTATCTTGCTGTTCAGCGAATATCCAGACTTCAGAGTTCATGATTGGGTTTGGCATTTGGGCCTCACTGCTGACCGTGTCAGATTACTTTGGCCCCTCTCAGCCTCTCCAGCAACTGGTCCACCTGGCTCTCCGGGCTACCTTGCAGGAGTTCGCTCCCTCCCGCCCTCTGCGGGAAGAAGACCATCTTCACCCTGGTGGCAGATCCTGCCGATCCAACCTTGCTGGCCTCCACAGCCAGATCCTGGGCAGACCAGTTTGGTATCTGGGCTTTCTTCGCCTGCATCAGCCCACGGAGCGATGGGAGCCGTGGCGCATTTATTTCTTTTACTACGCTGATTACTGCCGGTAGGGCCATCTCTATAACCTGGTGCCCGCTATCGGCCATCCGCTGTAGCTTCATGTGTTTCTCTGTTACCTCTTCGATCTTAGTCACATAAGATGCAAAAGGCAGGCCCAGCCCCTCAGCAAGCTGGGGGGCTACCTGTCCGGTGTCCCCATCTGTCGTCTGCCTGCCGCAGATTATGAGATCGGGCTGCCCCAGCTTGTTGATGGCCTTAGCCAGAACATAGGAGGTCGCCAGAGTGTCACAACCTTCGAAACTGGGATCGGTGAAAAGGATGGCGCTGTCTATGCCAAGAGCAATCGCCTCCCTTAGTGCTTCGTGCGCTTCGGGCGGTCCCATGGTGATGGCGGTGGTCTGCCCACCATATCGCTCCTTCAGCCGGACACCCTCTTCCAGCGCATACATGTCAAAGGGGTTGACGATCATCTTACCCCTGGCTCTGATCAAGGTATTGGTTTGCGGGTCAATTTCGAATGTCGGTGCTTCTGGCACTTGCTTGATACAGACCACTACGTTCATTCCCGCCTGCCTCTTCTCTTCAGGACTTCCAGGGCGATGGCGTTCCTCAAGACCTGATTGGTGCCCTCGTATATTTGAGTGATCTTGGCATCCCGCATCATCTTTTCCACAGGGTAATCGCGCATGTAACCCACGCCACCGAAGATCTGCATAGCATCCACAGTCACCTTGATGGCCACATCAGAGGCAAACACCTTGGCCATAGCTGCCTCCTCCGCGTAGTCCTTTGCCCCGCTATCAACCGTCTTCGCCACGGCATAGACCAGGGCTCTGGCTGCTTCCAATTCGGTGGCCATGTTGGCCAGCATATGCTGCACAGCCTGGAAAGATGAAATGGGGTGATCGAATTGGACGCGTTGGCGGGCATAATCCACAGCCGCCTCCAGTGCCCCTTGGGCAATGCCCACTGCTTGGGCAGCCACCCCCGGGCGGGAACGGTCTATTGTCCTTACAGCGATGATGAAGCCTTGCCCCTCCCTGCCGATCAGGTTCCCTTGCGGTATTCGGCAGTCCCGAAAAATCAGCTCCCGTGTGGAAGAGGAGCGGATGCCTATCTTCTTTTCTTTCTTGCCGAAGGAGAAACCAGGAGTATTTTTCTCGACCACAAAGGCGCTAGCACCGCGACTACCTTTGGCTGGATCAGTCATGGCGATAACGGTGTATATCTCCGCCTCGCCGCCGTTGGTGATGAACTGCTTGGTGCCATTTAGCAGATAGTGGTCGCCCTGGCGGCTAGCCGATGTCCTTATTTTGCCGGCGTCGCTGCCGGCGGTTGATTCGGTAAGGGCAAACGCAGTTAGTCTTGCGCCGCTGGCCACATCAGGAAGGTATTTCTTCTTTTGCTCTTCAGTGCTGTGGTGGATCAGGGGCAGGCACCCCAGAGCGTCGGCAGCATAGCTGATGGCAATGCCCCCACAGGCCCGGGACAGCTCCTCTATTACCAGACAGAGGTCGAAACACCCTCCTCCCAGTCCTTCGTACTCTTCCGGTATGAATACACGGAACATGTCAGCCTCGGCCAGAGACTTGATTATTTCCCAGGGAAACTCTTCTTTCTCGTCAAGTTCCGCCCGTATGGGCAGTATGCGCTCTTCGGCGATTCTTCGCGCCAGGCTCTTTACCGTTTTCTGCTGTTCATTCAGGAAGTACTCCAAAGGAGTCTCCTTTCTCAATGCTTAACGTGTTGTCATTGGCGATGCTTGCAAGCTTCGGAATAGGAGGTCGAAATCTCCCGGCTAAACTAGCCCTTTTCCTCCTCTGGAGGACGCTCCCAAAGAGGCACAGTGAATTGATCGATATACTGGCGGCGGCTTTCCTTGATCGCTTCGTCTATTTGTTGACGAGCTTCCTTGACCATCTGCTTTAGTTCTGTCATATCGATCTCGATGTCTAACAACCTGGTTAGGACCTCAACCACTGACTGAGAAGCTATCGGGTTCCCAACGTCACTGAGATAGCGAGGCGTCTCTCCCAGCAAGCAAATGCCACTCATGTCCTTCTCTTTGGCTACGGAGAGTAGTAGACCATTCATACCCACAACGTAGAAGTTCCCCTTTAGAACCAGGCCATACCTCTCTAGATCCCTCAGCAATTCGTCATCCGTAGCTGCCGCCCATACACGCGGCTTGTCCGAAAATTGGGTAACGATGGCTGCGGCCAGCGTATATACTCGGGTGACTCCAAGCTTCTGGGCGAAGTCCAGGATTTTGTTGGCGAATTCATAGCTTCTCGAGGCCGGTTGGGCCTCTCCGATGAAGAAGACAAGGTCACCTCCGGCTTTGTTTCTTTTCCAGTAGTAGAATTTGCTCTCGGGGAACCTTGGCGCTTGTACTAAGTTTTTTTCGATGAGGGCCCCATTGAGGTCAAAGAAGGACAAGGACTGCACCTCGGCAAACTCTTTAGCGTCCAGGCTATCAGTTATGTAGCTGGCTGCTGTAAGAGCCACATTGGCGATACCTGGCCAGGCAGCCACTAATGAAGGATTAGTGAGCTTAGGCATTCTATAGACTTTGACTATTTCTTCTTCGCGTTTCCTCATCCAGCACCTTCTCCCCCATTGAACAAAGACCAGATGTTTCTTCGTCTGAGGCGGATTTGCAGCGCAGACCTCAATTCTCAGTCACCTTCGTCAATTGAGCTTGGCTGCAATTACCCCGTTTTCGATGGCGCTCATTCTATCACACCTTGCTCTGTGGTTCAAGGAGAAACAAGGCAGGTCTTTGCACACCCTCCGAAGAGCCGATATACTGATTGTTAAAGGATATGGCAGCCGACAAGAGTTGACTCGGACAGACTGGGATCATCATTGAGGACTAGCAGTCGGCTACAAAGGAGGACGGTATGAGCTACGGCACACTGCAGTTCGAACTACGCAACCACATAGGCTGGCTTACACTGAATCGGCCGGAGCAGCGTAATGCCTTGTCCTGGCAGGCGATGCTGGATTTGCGCGACTTCTTCGGGTCTCTGGAGGACAACCTGGACGTGAGAGTCCTTGTCATCCGCGGTGCCGGCCGAGATTTCTGCGTTGGCCTGGATCTGACGGATACCCCTGGTTTTGAAGGCGGCATGGGAAGCGATGCCGCAGTCCCCATGCGCATGCGCCCTCGCGGGTTCATGATCCAGAGGAAGCTGGCCGACATTCCGCTTCGAATGCGCCATGCTCCCCAGCCCATTATCTGTGCGGTCCGCGGCTTCGCCATTGGCGGAGGCTTCGCGCTCACTCTGGCCAGCGACATACGCTTGGCCAGTGAGACAGCGCGGTTCAACGTTGGTGCCCCCAAACTCGGCATGGGGGCAGGTGACGTGGGCATGTCGTACTTTCTGCCCCGGCTCATTGGGGCATCACGCGCTGCACTCTACATGTTCACCTCTCGCTTCATTGATGCCGCTACTGCGGAACGCATTGGACTGGTCTCCCAGGTTGTCCCCGATGCCCAATTGGATGAGGTTGCGGAGAGCCTGGCGCGGGAACTACTGAAGATCTCCCCCTTCTCCCTCAGGATGACGAAAGAAGTGTTCAATGCCAACATCGACGCCGGGAGCCTTCTAGACGCGAC
Source organism: Chloroflexota bacterium (assembly GCA_016876035.1). GTDB lineage: Bacteria > Chloroflexota > Dehalococcoidia > UBA2247 > RBG-13-53-26 > VGOE01. Next base: position 11,659 of record VGOE01000004.1, on the reverse strand, counting down.
GAAGCTGGAGAACCGGACGCAGATCCTATGCGGTTTCACGGACGATGCCATGGAGGCCATCAAGGCTACCTTCGTCGAGAAGCGTGAGCCGGTTTACACGGATCCCTAAATCACGGACTAATCCACGAAGGGCTGTGAACGTGCAGGAAGAGGCTGGAACGCCTGAGAACGGGGCTTTGCGGATTTGAGGCCGATGAATTCTGAGGTTAGTCAAGTGAGGAGAAGTCAGGTTTGAGGAAGGGGGTTTCCGATGATGGATGGGAAAAGGTGGAATCTGGCTGCGCCATGCGGGCTCTACTGCGGTGCGTGCGTAATGTACCGCGCGAATAAACGGGGCGATTCCGAGTCCCTTGAGCAGATGGCGAAGACGTTACCTGAAGGGATTGCGAAGATGGCCCGGAAGATGTCTCCGTCGGGACAAGACATTGACCTCTCTGCATTGGAAGGGCTGGAACTGGGGATCGAAGACGTCGCTTGCGAGGGCTGTCTCTCAGAGATGGTGGCCTTTCCGTGTCGCATTTGCGGGCTCCGGGCTTGCGCATTGGAGAAAGGACTGACACACTGTTACCGGTGCGCTGACTCGCCCTGCCAGCAACTCATTGACTTCAATAATGATGGCTTTCCACACCACGGTGAGGTGCTGGCCAATATCCGCCGGCAGCGGGAAATCGGCATTGACGCCTGGATTGCAGAGCAGGAGGCGAGATGGCGCTGCCCCCGTTGCGGTTGTCCTACTGATTGGTACGGTGGCCAGTGTCATGATTGCGGCGCTACCCTGAGCGGACAGTTCAACTTCCCAGAGGGCTGGGGGTGATCCGCATAATGTCAGTGTGTTCCTGTCAAGCATCAACCCCGGCTAGCTTCATGGTAATAGCACCTGGGTCGCACACTATCGCACACAGGCCGCACCCAAAGCACTTTTCTGGGTCTACGGCAGCCTTGAGCTTCTTCTCCGAAGCATGCTTCTTCATCTCTATAGCATCAAAAAAGCAGCGCTCCACACAATCCTGGCAGCCATCGCAGGCTTGTGGATCAATCTCTGCCCGAAACCGGCTTTTCTCCAGTGTCCGGCCTATGGTGCCAAACCGGAGTCCAGCATCAAAAATGATGCAACAGTCAACGCAGCAATTACATATTACATTGAGGTTGGTGGAAGGGATCAAAGGCCAGGTATGAATCAGCCCCTCCTCCTCAGCTTCGTCAGCAATGGCTATGGCCTCTTCCACAGAAATCCTGCGGCCAGCACCCCTTCTTATGGCGTATTCAGCCCCCTTGTTGAATTGGAGACAGTTGTCAAGCGAAGCCTGGCATCTTCTCATTGATCTACGGCAGCTACAAGGAACCACGGCAATCAGCTCCGCTCCCCTGATTAGCTCCCTGATATTCTCTCCGGGTAAAAGCTCGTTGATGGAAAGCCGCAGGCTCCGTTCTATCGCCTTCCAGGCAGGAACAACTCTAACGTACTGGACATAGGAATCAACGGGAACAGTGGCCAGCCGTGGAAGCCAGTCAGCTTCATAGAACTCCCGCCATAGGTCAAGAAGTTCGGTATCCACCCACCTCTCCGAGCTTGATAGAGTGGCGTCGTGTAGCTGTGTTAACTCGCGGATCAACCGCACCCCTTTCCGCCCAGCGATGGCCAAACCCCTCTCCAGAAACTCCTGAAGTTTCCTGTTCAGAGTCTCCTCATCCCACCCCATTCTTTGGGCCAACTCTCCAGGCTCCGCCGGCAGTTGAAGCAGCAAGTGTCCCTCTTCAGGAGTCAACAGCTTCTCTAATACTCTCCTGAGATAAACCGAGTCTGGGTAGTTCAACCTTTCCATTAAGTCAGCATATACGTCGCTTCCTGTCACGGCAACCTCCTTGAATCCGAAGACCTATCCAGTTTTCCACCTGCTTTTCTCTTATGCTTGATTTTAGTCTACGGAAGCAAGGGACAACAACTTTTGGCTCTTGCCGTATGCGAAGTCTCTGTCTGAAAGCAGGAGGTACACTCAAAAGGTGTGGAAATACCTGATGGTGGAGAGAACGGGGTTGGGGGCTGTGCCACCCAGTCCGCAGAGCGAGGCCTCTTTGATGACATCGCCCAGTTCCTCCAAAAGCTCGATATCTTCTGGCTTTCCCCGTCCCTCAGTAATGTCGGTGAGGATATCCAGCATCCTGTCTAGCCCCTCACGGCAGGGCACACACTTGCCACACGATTCCTCAGTTAAGAACTTGACGAAGTATCTGGCCATATCTACCATACAGTTGTCTTCATCCATGACAATCATGCCACCTGAGCCCATCATAGATCCGGCCTCGGTCAGCTTATCGAAGTCAACGGGCAGGTCAATCAGACTCTCAGGGATGCAGCCCCCAGATGGGCCACCCGTTTGTATAGCTTTGAGTTTCCTCCCATCAGGAATGCCACCGCCGATGTCATAGACCATCTCTTTCAAGGTGATGCCCATGGGCACCTCCACCAGCCCGGTGTTGTTCACCTTTCCCACCAGAGAGAAGATCTTGGTCCCTTTGCTGCCTTCGGTGCCGATCTTCGAGTACCAATTGGCACCGCGATTGATGATAAGTGGCACATTGGCCCAGGTTTCTACGTTGTTCAGATTGGTAGGTCGATCGTAGAGTCCCTTGAGGGCTGTATGAATATGCTTGGGACGTGGTTCGCCTATCCTGCCCTCCAGTGAGGCCATGAGCGCCGTGGACTCACCACAGATGAAGGCACCTCCGCCTCGAGAAATCTTGACATCAAAGTCGAAACCGGAGCCGAGGATATCCTTGCCTAAGAATCCGTATTGCCTCGCCTGTTCCAGGGCTATGCCCAGGTTATCTACTGCCAGGGGGTACTCGTTTCTGACATAGACGTACCCGTGATGTGAGCCTATCGTGCGTGCCCCAATGATCATTCCTTCTATAACGCTGTGAGGGTTACCCTCAAGGAGGCTCCTATCCATATAGGCACCTGGATCGCCCTCATCGGCATTGCAGATAATATAGCGGACGCCATCGCACGAAGGGGCATTGCGGGCAGCCTCCCATTTCCTGAAGGTAGGGAATCCAGCGCCACCCCGACCACGCAGCCCGGATTTACTGATTTCATCGAGCACTTCTTCAGGGTGCATGTCAAATAGCACTTTGCAGAGGGCAGTATAACCACCTAAGGCAATGTAATCTTCTATATTGTGAGGATCTACGAAGCGAATGCTATCGGTGAGAAGCCGATACTGCTTGCCATAGAAAGGAATGTTCTGCTCGCGGACTATCTTTCGTCCGGTAGCAGGATTGGTGTAGAGGAGTCTCTTGATGACCTTGCCTTTGGCAACCGTCTCTGATATGATCTGTGGCACATCAGCAGTAGTGACGTGACAATAGACAATTCTCTTGGGATATATCACTACCACCGGCTCTATATCGCAAAACCCATGACAACCTGTCGTCCGGAAATCCACAGTGCCCTTCAGACCGTCCTTGTTCAATTCTGTGGCGATGGCCTGTGCCACACCGGCCGCACCGCGGGCCAGTCCGCATGTTCCCACACTAGTAACAACGCAAGTGCGCTCTGGATCACGCTGACTCATGATCCTATTGCGCAATTGCTCTAGCCCTGCTGCTGACCTCAGTTTGTTCATGCTTGCTTTCCCTCGATGGCTCCCCTGTATTGCTTGAACACACCCTTAACCTTCCCTGGCCGCATCTTTCCTTGGTAGTTGCCATCCACCACTACGATGGGTCCCAGAGCACACGCCCCCAGGCAGTTAACCGTCTCCAGCGTGAATTTCATGTCCTTGGTCGTGTCGCCGGTTTCGACACCGAGTTGGCGCTTAACTTCATCCAGCACAGCAGGAGCGCCTCGCACGTGGCAGGCAGTACCCAGGCAGACGTGGACCAGATGCTTGCCGCGCGGTTTGAGACTGAACGCCTTGAAGAAGGTGGCTACACCGTAGACTTGTATTAGTGGCAAATCGAGCCGTCTTGCCACCTGACGTATCACCTCTTCAGGCAGGTAATGGTAGCCTGCCTGTATGTCTTGCAGTATGGAAATCAAGCTATCGCGGTTGCAGCCGTATTGGTCAACTATAACATCTACTTTCTTCAAATCGATCTCCATGTTTTGAGCACCTTTCCTACAGTGTCTGGTCAACCGATTATCAGAGCGTTACAGGGATACCCTTCCCAGCGAGATACCTCTTCGCCTGAGGGATAGTGATCTCCCCAAAGTGGAAGACGGAGGCACACAGCACGGCAGAGGCTCTGCCTATCACCACAGCTTCATAGAAATGCTCCAGCTTGCCAGCTCCGCCCGAAGCGGTAACTGGGATCTGGACGGCCTCTGCCACCGCTTTGGTCATCTCCAGGTCGTAGCCCTCTTTTGTACCGTCGGCATCCTTGCTGGTCAACAGAATCTCCCCTGCCCCCAGTTTCTCTGCCTTCCTGGCCCATTCCACGATGTCGAGTCCGGCCCCCTCCATGCCACCCCTTATCACTACTTCAAGCCTGGGTAGCTTGCCCCCCGTTGGGTTCTTCTTGCCATCGATGGCAACCACAACCCGTTCCTTACCGAAGGTACGAGAGGCCTCCTTGATAAGGTCTGGGTTCTTGACAGCCGCAGTATTGATGGAGGCTTTGTCCACCCCGAGGTCGAAGAGCTTCTTCATGTCGGCGACGTCTCTGATCCCACCACCTACAGTGAAGGGGACGGTGGCTGCCTTTCTGACCTTCTCCACCCATTCGAGCCTGGTGGGCCTTCCTTCGACGGTGGCAGCGATGTCCAGGAAAGCCAGCTCATCGGCCCCTTCCTTGCAGTAGGCCGCTGCGGCTTCCACTGGGTCACGGGCATCTCTAAGGTTAACAAACTTTACTCCCTTAACTACTCTGCCGTCCTTTATATCCAGGCAAGGTATGATTCTTATGATTTTGGTTTGCATTCTATGTTTTCTCCGTGGGGATGAAATTGGGGGGAATCACTGGTGCAGGCATAAGCGATGTCAGTCATAGGCAACCGTTTTCCTATGATAGCGGTCGGGGTATGGCCTTGTCAAATGCCCGAAAAAACCGCGAGGGTCACATGGGTTCGCCCTGGCAGAAGACGAAGCAGTGGTCTCAGCCTTCGCCATGCAACGATAGCCAGTTTCAGCCGGAACAGGCCAGTGCTTTCTCGCCGAAATGAGCGAAATGAGATTCTTCACTACGCCCAGAATTACCCATGCTGGCTCAAACCAGCACCACAAAGAATGAAAGCGTCGGACTTTCGTAGCAATTTTTTATTCTGGCTTGTAGCCAGCACCACAAGGAATGAAAATGACGAGGCAGGCTGCCGTCACACAATTCCTGGATTCCCGCTTCCGCGGGAATCCGTCATGCCCATTTACATGGGCACCACGAAGTAGGAAAATGGTTGTGCGCTGGCAATGGAAGGAGTTCGTCTTGCCATTGGTGCCGCGAGCCTGAGCGCCTATTTTCGGAAGAATGACAGTCTGGAAGGCAGCCTGTCTACCGGTATTTTCAAAGTGATTACAGGCTTGTGTTGTCGCCCTGATCGGCTGCAAGCGGAGAATGGCCTCTGGCTCACTATTATGATAGGGACTATTACAACTGAGCACTACTTGATATCTCCTATGCCGTTATTGTTCCGAGCCGCTGGTCTTTAAGTGCTCTATTGCTTCAGACACCACAAAGAGAGAACCAGTGACACAGATAAGATCCCTGGGTTTGGCTTTAGCCAGAGCTAAGCCTACGGCTGAAGCTATATCCTCTGTTACTTCCGGATTTACTTCCCACTTTGAGAATTCGGCCACAAGCCTGGCGGCGGTCGCTGCGCGGGGGTGGGCGGAGCGGGTGACAATAACCTGGCTGGTCAGTGAAGACAGCTCAGCCACTATTCCGGGGATGTCCTTCTCCTGAGAGGTGCCGACTATCAGGATGGCATCGTCAAAGTCAAAATACTGCTTGAGGGCTTCCCTCAGCCTGCGCGCAGAGTCGGCGTTATGAGCGCCATCAACAATGAACAGGGGATTTCTCTGCAACACCTGAAGACGGCCCGGCCAATTGACCCGCGCTAGTCCTGCGGCAATACTGCCGTCAGAAAGGCCTGGCGCCCGATCACGCAGGATCTCCAGCGCGGCCACGGCAGCCGCCGCATTCTCCAACTGATGCTCACCCAGGAGGGGAATGGTGAGGTCATACTCGCCCCTAGTTCCTTTCAGGCGAAAGGATTGGCTCGAATCAGTGATCCTGGTCCTTCGCCACGTTATCTTTTCACCTATCTTAACCAGACTGGCCCCTCTGTCCTGGCATGCCTTCTCTATTACTGCCAAAGCCTCTGCCTTCTGCGGGGCGCAGACCACCTTGCACCCCGGCTTGATGATGCCAGCCTTCTCAGCAGCTATCTTGGCAATCGTGTCCCCTAGCACCTCGGTATGGTCAAGACTTATGGAGGTGATCACGCACACCTCCGGCTTCACCACGTTAGTAGCATCCAGGCGTCCGCCCAGCCCCGTCTCCAGCACCTGAAAATCCACCGCTCTCTCTTTGAAATAGGCAAAAGCTATGGCGGTCAGTATTTCGAAGGTGGTCAGCTCCCCCAACTCGCCGAACCGGTTTACGTGCTCGATCTCTGGCTTGAGCCTCTCAACCACAGCAGCGAACTCACCTTCTGAAATGAGCCTGCCGTCAACCTGTATCCTTTCCCGAATGGTGAGGAGGTGGGGCGAGGTGTAGAGGCCTGTCCTGTAACCTGAGGCGGTCAGCACGCTGGCGATCATGGCCGCAGTGCTTCCTTTCCCTTTGGTGCCCGCCACATGTACGGATTTGGCTGCCAGGTGGGGATTCCCGATCCTCTTTAGCAGCGCCTCTATGCGAGCTATATCAAAGACCACCGCCGAACGGGAGAGCCTCTCATAGTCGGCGAAACTGAGGACATAGTCCACAGCCGTTTGAAAGCCCACCCCATTTATCTCTGCCATACGATCTCTCCATCAATCATGGTCATCAGCACTTCTATGGCTTTCAACGTTTCGGGGGATGCTTGGGTGGGGTCTGCGCCCACCACGGCCAGGTCGGCCAGGTAGCCAGGAGCGAGACGGCCTTTCACCCCCTCTTCAAAGGAGGCATAGGCTGAGTTCAGTGTGTACATTTCTAGCGCCTTGAGGGTCGAAATGCCTTCTTGAGGCAGCAGGGTCTGCCCTGTTTCGGCAGTCCTGGTAACAGCGGCATAAATCCCGATGAAAGGGTTGGAAGGCACCACCGGCGAGTCCGAGCTGGCAGCCACTTTCAGGCCGCTTCGCAGGAGTGAGCCGATAGGATAAAGCCAGTCGAGTTCAGCCGGCGGTACGGTAGCCAGGTATCTCTCACCGCTGTAGTAGATGAAGGACGGCTGGGTGACCACTACGGCCTGGACATTCTTCAGCCGTTTCACCAGGTGGGGAGGACAGACAGAGCAGTGCTCCAGCCGGTGACGGTGGTCGCGGTTCGGGGTCTGCGGGGCGCGCAACAGAGCGTATTCCAGAGCGCTAATGGCTGCCTCAACCTCGTTTTCTTCGATCACATGAAAGGCCAGTTGAAGCCCGGCCCGGTGCACCCGGCAGGCCAGGTCGTTGAGTTCCTCCTGCGGCGGGTTCAAGCGGCCGGTGGTGGTGTGGAGGACTATTTTCACCCCGCCCAGGCGCAAGGTGGCGCCAGCCTCACTTTTCTGCGGCAGGCCTTTCCCCTCAAATTCTTCAATACCCCCGATATCCTCCGTGCCTATCATCATTGACAGGCGCTGGGACAGCTTCCCGCGCTCTTTGAAGCGGCGCAAGGTCTGCCAGCGCTTCAGGCTATCCGTCCACGTAGCATCCTGGAGCGAGGTGATCCCGTGGCAAAGCCATTCCTCGTTGGTCAGCGCCATCCCCCGCTCCAGCTCTCCGTCAGACAGCGGTGGCATGAGCTTCTCCACGTAGGGGTTCATCTCGAAAAGCAGTCCATTGGGGTCGCCCGATTCCAGGTCTCGCTCCATGATCCCGCCCTGGGGTTCGGGGGTTTCCCGGCCAATGCCCAGCAGCTTCAGCGCCAGGCTGTTGAGGACACAGGCGTGTCCGGAACGGTGAGAGAGCTTCACAGGGTGGTCAGGCGCTGCCTGATCCAGGTCCCAGCGATCGGGGTGCCGTCGTTCCGCCAGGTAGAATTCATTATATCCCGTGGCCCTTATCCATTCGCCTTTTGGTGTCTGCTCTGCTCTCTGACATATTCGGGCCTGTAGTTCCCCGATGCTCCGAGCGGATGCAGGCCCACAGTCAACGCTGAGCAGGCTGGCGGCCAGAGCCAGCGGGTGGCAGTGGGCATCGTTGAACCCGGGAATGATGGCTTTGCCCGCGCAGTCGATGATCCTGGTCTTTACCCCCACCAGAGACTCGGCCTCCCCCTCGCCACCCACGTGCAGAATGCGGTTGCCCTTGATGGCTACGATGGCTGCCGTGGGTCTGGCCTGGTCGAGGGTTACTACGCTGGCATTGCGCAGCAGGAAGTCTGCAGGTGGCCTCAATATCGCCTCCGCCTCCTCCCCAGATGTACCATCAAGATCGATATGTCAGCCGGAGTAACGCCGTCTATGCGGGAGGCCTGTCCCAGGGTTGCGGGCCGAAATCGCTGTAGCTTCTGGCGGGCTTCGAACCGCAGCCCAGCCAGAGCCTCATAGTCCATATCAGGCGGGATATGCCACTCTTCCAGGCGGTGCATTCGCTCTACCTGTCTTCTCTGCTTCTCGATGTAGCCCCAATACTTCACCTCGATCTCTACCTGCTCCGCAATGTCAGCCGCCAAGCTGGCTGATCCCGTGCCCACGGAACGCAGTGTCTGGTAGCTCACTTCCGGGCGGCGAAGGAATTCGATGGTGCCCAGGCTGTTACTCTCGCCGGGAGGCGTGAAGAAAGTCCTCTCCAATCGTTCTATCTCTCTGGCGGTGGCCTGCCGCTTGGCCTCCACTGCATCATAGCGGGCTTTGTCGATCAGACCTAGTTGGTAGCCGAGGGGCGTCAGGCGCAGGTCGGCGTTGTCCTGACGCAGCAGGAGACGGTATTCAGCGCGGGAGGTGAGCAGACGGTAAGGCTCGGTAAGCTCCCGGGTTACCAGGTCATCGATCATGACCCCGATGTATGCCTGGTCGCGCCTCAGGATTAGAAGGGGCTTACCTTTAGCCTTGTTGGCGGCATTGATGCCGGCAATCAGTCCCTGCCCCGCCGCTTCCTCGTAGCCGGTGGTTCCATTGATTTGACCAGCCAGGAAAAGGCCCGAGACTATCTTGGATTCCAGGGTGGCCTGCGTCTGTGACGGAGGCACATAGTCATACTCGATGGCATAGCCAGTCCTGACCATCTCCACCCTCTCCAGGGCCGGGATGGAGCGCAGCATGGCCAACTGCACCTCCTCAGGCAGGCTGGTGTTGCCGCCCTGGACGTACACCTCGCCGGTCTCCCAGCCTTCCGGCTCCAAGAAGAGGGGGTGGGCTGCCTTATGGGCGAATTTGACGATCTTATCTTCGATGGAGGGACAGGTGCGTGGCCCGATCCCCTGAATAGACCCGTTGAACAGCGGGGCGCGGTGCAGGTTGGAGCGGATGATCTCATGGGTCCTGGCGTTGGTATAGACCAGGTAACAGGGCAACTGAGGACGCCAGGGAATCTCTGCGGCTTGGGGGTAGATGGGGTTGGGTGGGGGAAAATGGGAGTTGCCGGCTCCGTCCCTGACAAAGCTGAAGTAAAGCGGAGTCTCGCTGCCCGGCTGCGGGATGGTCTTGCTGAAGTCTATGGTTCTGGCATCGAGGCGCGGAGGAGTACCTGTCTTCAGCCGTCCCAGGGTGAAGCCAAGGTGGCGCAGGCTTTGGGATAGTTTGAGGGCGGCAAACTCTCCGGCCCTTCCTGCCTGATAGCTGGTATCGCCCACACTGACTCGCCCTGCCAGCGAGGTGCCGGTGGTTAGAATCACGGTCTTGCTGTAGTACGTCTGCGATGAATTAGTCTTCACCCAGAGAGCTGGGAGACTTGGTGGCGTGGCTCCGGCGGTTGCCGTGTCGCCTGCTCCGGCGGTTGTTCCGCCGCCCGACTCGTCGCCTGTTCCGTCGCCGATTCCGATTTCCTCCACCAGCGCCTGCTTCAGGTCGAGGTTGGGCTGGCGTTCCAGGGTATGCTTCATAGCCAGGCTGTAGAGCCTTTTGTCGGCCTGAGCACGCAGCGCCTGGACTGCCGGCCCCTTCCCTGTGTTCAGCATCCTTATCTGGATGAAGGTCCTGTCGATGTTCCTGGCCATCTCGCCGCCGAGGGCGTCTATCTCGCGGACGACATGCCCCTTGGCCGGCCCCCCGATGGAGGGGTTGCAGGGCATCAAGGCCACATTGTCCAGGTTCATGGTGAGCAGGAGGGTGTGGCAACCCAGACGGGCTGCTGCCAGGGCGGCTTCGCAGCCGGCGTGACCTGCCCCAACGACAATCACATCGTACATTGCAGAATTCATTTTACTACAGGGGCTTGTTCTCAGTCGATTGAGGCTCTCTGGCAGTGTTGTTTCTGTCTGGTGGAGGGTGCTTATTTGTCATTGCGAGCTCGCCGCAGGCGAGCGTGGCAATCCCAGGGCGGTGGGGCATCACCCCACGAGATTGCTTCTCCTTCCTTCGGAAGGATCGCAATGACATATTGAGTTGCTAGACGCTCTCAGTCGGGGTTTTGACACTGTGGCTGGGGTTATGTTACGCTTTTTTCACTTGGCAGCGTAGCTCAGTGGTAGAGCAGGGGACTCATAAGCCCTTGGTCACTGGTTCAAGTCCAGTCGCTGCCACCATGCTTCCCCACAAAAAAGCCAGGTAGGGTAGGCTCGGCCCACCGACTTCGCTGCCACTTGGTGTTTTGTCACTTTGCAGTGCAGCTCCAGGTCTTGGCATCAGAGAAAGCCTCATGAACTAAAACAGTATTATCAGTTCAAAGAGAAAGGATGGGTAATCATGAAGGTAATCAAAGTAGCCCAGGTAGCTAAAGAGCCACAAACAAGTAAATTGTTTACCGGTCCGGTCACCATGCAGCCGATTATCGGAACAGCCCTGAGCAAAAACTTCTTGATACAACAGGTAAACTTCAGCAAGGGGGTAAGGAACAAATTCCACACCCACTCTATTGAGCAAGTGCTCATTGTCACTGAAGGCAAAGGTATCATCGCCACGGACAAAGAAGAAATAACCGTCAGACCCGGTGATGTCATATTCATTGCGGCAGGGGAGAAACACTGGCATGGTGCCGCTAAAGGTAGCACCTTCTCACATATTTATGTCATGTCGCCTGATCAGAAACTAACGCAGATCGAGGATTAGGATATTCTTCTTAGCCTCTCGAAACATCCCGGCATAGATTTATTCAGGAGCGGGTGAACGCCGACATAGCGAACTGGAGGCTGCATCTGATTGCAGTCTCTTTTCTCATACTGCAATCGAACGATGAGAAGAACTGCTTCAAGTCCAGTCGCTGCCACTTGATTTTAGAACCTATTTGCCCACTTCTTGAGTCTCCCTCAGAATTCCACTAGCTATTAATGTAATGCTTCAGTCGTTTTCGGACAAAACGACCCTGCCAAAATGTTAGACCCCGACCTCGATTTTGGTCAACTCACTCAGTCTGTTCACCTCCTTGCGCTTGGCGGCCGCTGC
>VGOE01000003.1 GCA_016876035.1 Chloroflexota bacterium | reverse complement strand
TGAGTTCACATGCTCTTGTTACTTCCTCATCCGAAAACCGGGCTCTTCTTGCCATGGAATCACCTCCATGGCAATATTATATATTAACTGTCATCTTGAATGCAATACAGAATCAGATCTTTCACTTCATTGCAAAACTGAAGGGTAGTCCCGGTTTATGGTTGTTGCGACAGTGCTCTGAATAGAGGGCAATCTCCATATTGGCCAAAGATTGTTTCTTTATCAGGCGACACAGGATCAATCAAAGGGTTAAACCTTCTCCACCTCTACCAAGGCTGTGTTGAATGGAAAGGCACCGCCAGGCGCATAGCTGTCGCGGGTTAGCATGTTAGGGCTGCCCGCCCGATCCCTCCCTTGGCCATCAGGCTTATACCAGGCACCTTCGCCCAGGGATACCACGCCGGGCATGATGCACTCAGTCACCCTGGCTCGAATGACAGTCTCCCCGCGGTCATTGAAAACCCTGACGGCTTCTCCGTCCTTGATGCCTCGAGATTCAGCATCCTTTCTGCTCAGCAGCAGGCTTTGCGGCTCTATCTCCCTCAACAGGGGATTGTTGTCGAAGCATGAGTGTGCCCTGTTCTTTTGATGGACGGTCATAAGTTGCAAGGGGTATTTCTTGGCCAGCGGGTCTTCTGGGCCTTCCCAGGTGTCAATATGCTTGGGAACGGGTGGGGTATTGGGATTATTCAGATCAGCAATAAGCTGGGAGTAGATTTCTATCCTCCCGGACAGCGTGGGGAAGGGATTATTGTCCGGGTCCTCGATTTGCTTTTTGAAGCTGATCACCGGACCAGGCGGCTTCATCTTATGCACTCCCCTCCCTTTGAATTTCTGGTAGTCGCCAATCTCCGGCATCACATCTTCCATGGCTTCCACTAGTCGGCCTATGGCTTCCTCTTCCGACATCTCAAAATAAGTATTCTGGACGCCCAGCCTTATTGCCAACTCGCGGCATATTTCAAAATCGGACTTGACATCCTCCGGCGGCTCGACCGCCTTGTTCATATAGAGGAAATAGGATCCCCCAAGCCAGGGGCGGGCGAAATCGTTTCTCTCCCAAACCGTAGTCACGGGCAGCAGGATATCGGCGAACCTGGCCGTAGGCGTCATGAATTGCTCGTGGACGACGACAAACTCCAGTTTCTTCAGCGCCTCAACCCCTTTGTTGATATTTGGGAACTGGTTCAGAGGGTTGGCGAAGGCAATGTAAGCCATTGTCAGGTCTGTGGCGTAGCCCCCTGCCGTTCCCTTAAGTACAAAATCCCACAGGTGGCAAGCATGGGGTTGCCTGCGGAGACGGCGGGAGACATCCAGTTGTCTTAAGCGCTCCTCGTACGGGCCACCCTCAAAATGCTTAGCGAAGCCAGGCGGGACCATGGGCCCAATGAGGGGCCGTTCGAAACCGGCGGCACAGCCACCATGGATGCCAACGTTGCCAGTCATGGCAGCCAGGGTAGAAGACATGCGATGAAACTGCTCACCAAAGGCACTCCGGCCCGGAGCAAATCCAGGAATAAGTGCCGATGGCTTGGTGGTGGCGTACTCACGCGCCAGCGCTACTATGGTGTTGGCGGGAACACCGCTTTTGGCTTCAGCCCATGCTGGCGTCTTGGGAACGCTATCCTCCAACCCCATCACATAGTCTCTGAACCTATCAAAGCCGAGGGTGTATTTATCGAGGAAGGGCTGGTCGTGGAGATTTTCGTTGATCATAACATAAGCCATGGCAGCCATCACAGCAGTGTCTGTTCCTGGCCTAATGGGGATCCACTGGTCGGCCAGGAGTGCAGCCGTATTGCTGTATCTGGGGTCAACAACGACGATCCTGGCACCAGCCTCTTTGGCTTGCACCAGATACAGGCTGGTATTGGTACTGTAGATAGAGGTAGCCGGGTTCAGCCCCCAGAGGATGATGAGCCGTGAGTTGACCAGATCATCCCTGGTATTGCCATTTGTTAGCGTGCCATAAGTGGCTCTAGCAGCGAAGACAGCACCCTCTGCCGAAGCGTCACCCCAGGCAGAGGTGTAACCGCCAAAGCTACTGAGAAGCTGGCGCAGGGTCATGTTGCCGGTGTGGAGCGTGCCCACACCACCGGAAAGGGTCAAGGCCAGGATAGCCTTGGGACCGTAGGTCTGCTTGATACGTACGAGCTCGCTGGCTACTTTATCCAGCGCCTCATCCCACGATATGCGCTCAAATTTGCCTTCGCCCCTCTGGCCCACCCTCTTCTGAGGGAAGCGAAGGCGCTCAGGGGAATATTCTTGCCAGCGCAAGGCATGCCCACGGGCACAGGCCCTTAACTGCGGCTCCTCACCGTCATCCGTCTCTACCCTTAAAGCAACGCCCTCCTTAACATGCACCTTGATAACACATCGCCCGCCGCAGTCATAACAGGCCGCAGTCGGGACTATCCTCGTCCCCTTGTCCGTCTTGCCCGTACTCATCTTAGCCACCTGTTACCTCCTTCAGACCTAAATGACCTCCTCATCTTTCAACTGGCTGATTCCCTCCCAAGTATAGCCCAATACATCCCTAAGTACTTCCTCGGTATGCTGGCCAAACTCGGGGGCCTCCCTCCTTATGGAGCAAGGGGTCTTGCTGTAATCGACGGGAAAACCTGCCACCTTGATCCTACCCCAAACGGGATGATCGAACTCAGTGACGTATTCATTCGCCAGGGACTGAGGGTCATTAGCGAATTCCTCAACGGTGTTGATGATTGAGAACACAAGGTCGTGCTGACGCAGCATCTTTGCCCATTCCTGACTTGGCCTGGTGGCGAATCTTTCATCCAGAATTCTGATCAACTCTTGTGAATTATTCTGCCTGGTATCTATGCTGTCGAAGCGAGGGTCTGTCTCCAGTTCCTGAAGCCCCATCGCCTTACAGAAAGCAGGCCAATACTGGTCTGGTGGCACAAGAATCACTGCAATCCATCTGCCGTCACTGCACTTGTATTGGTTATAAAGCGGGTTCCAGGGGGTATCTCTGTTAACAAACAGCGGAGGAATGCCACACATGGTGTAGAAAGTCAAGGGATAGGCCACCAGAAAACTTATTCCTCCTAGTATTGAGGCATCTACCTTCTGTCCCATTCCCGTTCTCTCTCTGTGTACCAGTGCAGCCAGTACGCCGAAGGCCATCGTCATGGCTCCCATTTGGTCGGCTATCCCTCCCTGGGGATACTGCGGATCACGGCCCGGCTCAGTGAGGAGCGTCCAGAAGCCGGATCTGGCCAGTCCAGCGGAGTCGAAGCCTGGGGCGTCCTTGTCTGGGCCTTTCGATCCCCATCCCGAGGCCTGGGCATATATCAGCCGCCTGCTGTGCTTAGAGAGAGTCTTGTAGTCCAGCCCCAGTCTTTCCACCGTATCAGAACGAAAGTTGTGAACGAAAACGTCCGACTTCTCCACGAGCTTGTAGACGATTTCCTTGCCTCTGTCCTTCTTCAGGTCGAGGGTGATGCTTCTCTTGTTCCGGTTCCCGATCTCAAAATAAGGGTCCCGTTGCGTCAAGCTTTCGGCTACACTGCTCCCACCCACCCTCATCACACCCCTCCCTCGGTCGCCGGTAACGCGATCCTCTATCTTGATCACATCAGCACCCAAATCGCCCAGAAGCATGGTTGACACCGGGCCCTGCTGGAACTGTGTCCAGTCCAGAACTCTTATACCTTCGAGTGCCATGGCCATCTTCTACCTCCTTATCTATGTCGTCCCTTTCATCCTATCTGGTGCGCAGGACTACCGGTCAAGCATTGAAAGGGTCTTCCCTCAGCAGTTTTCAAGGCAATAATCTACTGTACCAACAGCACAATTATATATTAGTGATAGCCGCTGGTGTAGCTAGCCGGCGATTTGTATTTTGACACTCACCCATCCAGCAGTATATATTTCATCTTCGGTAGCAAATATTAGAACGAAACGACTCCCACAGGTCTTAGCGCTCCTGTTTCTCTTTAGCATATTCAGTTCCCTCATATGTCTCGCAGGTTGTCTCGAGCCTACGGAAGCGTAGGTTCCGTCCGACAATGGAACACAGCTCTCTCTCAACCAGCCCGAACAGGGACCGAAGGTTGTGAAAGTGGGGGTTTATGTTCTCAATGTTGGCAAGCTGGATACATCCACAGGAGCTTTTACCATTGACTTCTACCTCTCCTTTTCTTCTGATGAGCCCTCTAGCCCCGGGAACTTCGAGTTCTCCAATGGTCGCGCCACATCGATAGACAAGTCGGTTGATGAGCCGACAGAGAAATTCTACCGGATTCAGGCTTCTCTTGCCAGCAATTTGAATCTCAGCCGTTACCCCTTTGACCACCACAACCTGATTATCGAACTGGAGGATAAAGAGCAAACGGCCCGCACTCAAGTATATCAGGTAAGCCTCGAGGATAGTGGCTTAGACCCGTCAGTGAAGATTGCCGGATGGGCGATTGACGGGTGGAAAGCTGACCTTGACGAGCACTACTATGAACCCTATGGTACCACTTTTTCGCGCTATGTCTTCAGCATTCAAATCCACCGCTCGCCATTAGCTGCTATCTTGAAAACCATTCTTCCGGCGCTGGTTATTGCCATAGTTGGCCTGCTGTCTCTAGTCTTGTCGCCGGACAAGATTATTCCACGATTGACTTTGAATACGGGGGCATTCACCGGTGCTGTCCTCTTCCATTTGAATATGACTTCATCGCTGCCCCCACTGGGTTACCTCACCTTGGGTGACCGCTTCATGCTGCTGAATTACTTTGCCCTAACAGCATCGCTTGTGAGCACGCTGGTTGCTCTCTACTATGTGGACAGGAAGCAGACATCTGATGCTGACCGGGTGCACAAACTTGCATTGATATTGGTGCCATCACTATGGGTTGGATCACAGTTGTTAAACTTCCTTGCCTAGACACCAATCGGAAAGAATCAGCCAATCTTGGACCTACCAGCCAGTAAAACCCATAGATTAGAAAAACGTAGACCACGGCCACAGATCGGACAACCCAAGGAGACACCAGTACGGCTGTAAAGACCAGGTTCGCCACTCCGCGTGGTCCGTCCTGATTCTCACCCCGGTACCAATTACTATGCCGGACGAAACTGTTATCAGACAGGCATTAAGTTGGCTATGGCTTCCACACCTCCCAGACCCTGCCCACAAGGGCTGGCCCTGGCTTGAGCGTGATCTGTCCCGGTTGCCAACCCGAAGGAGTCACTTCGCCCGTGGCCCGCACGTGCTGGAAAGCCTTGACCTGCCGGATCAGCTCGTCAGGATTCCGGCCCACCTCTGGTGTTAGCACTTCCATCAGGAGAAGCATAGCTTATCAACTCCGACAATATCACGGGTCATCGCTTGTTGTCCATGCGCGCATGTGATCCGCCAAAGAACATCAGCGATACGGCAATAGCAACACGAGATCGATATTACCAAGGCTTGCTACTGCCGTCCACGGCCCCGCATTCCCGGCTATGGCTTCTTGGCTTTTCAAGCAGGGGTGATAGTATACTGTGGTGCACCTCCGGGTGTAAGCTTCAGGATAGGGATGTCATCCCTATGCCAGCTCTCTTGAAAAAGCTCAAACACGCAGGACTTGAACCCTGACCTTAAGACGCTCAATTATGAGCAGACTCGAGCGCCCCACCCCACCGGTGCCTCGTAGAACTTCGGACTACTCTCAGAGATATTGCCTTCTTCCTACTTGGCCTTTCTTTTCTGAACTGGAGCCGTTATCTGCTTGTACATGCGTGTGCCGACAAGTATACATAGATCAGACATCCGACCCTCTCTCGTTATCGCCTCCAATCGCTCTCCCAACGCTGCCATCGTCTCACCGAGGTCTTTGGTTTCTATTTCGTATATGGCCAGAAACTTCGCCTGCCCTTCGGAAGGATCGGCGCATTCATATCTGGAAGCTCGCACCACCTCCGGTATGTGCAAGATATCAGGCAGATGAACTTTGTCGTACCATTCGTTGAACTCCTTCTCTCTTGCGGAGTCGGCACAATTGGTCTCCACATTCAGAATCCATTTCTCCATTTCATCCCTCCTAACTAGGTTTGATTATTGATTATACTATCATCATCTCAAAGGGTGGCGTCAAGCGTGCGATTTGACCCGCAGTTGTGCACGAGATTGATTACAAACATCATTGTGATCCTTCCTCGCGTGAAGTGTCTCTCCAGAAAGTACCGTACCCATCCACGGGCCGCCCGAACAGGGATCCATGGTGGTCACTACATCGAAATAGCTTCTTTACCCCTCACTACCCCAACTCTGCATCAGCTTCTTCATCTGCTCCGCCAGCCGGGGACTCGATTTCAGCCTTCTGACAAAAACGGGACAGCCCTCCAGGAGCACATTCTGTGCTACGGCGGCCATGTTCATTATCAGATTGCGGAATTCCTGTTCTCTCATCTGGTCAAAGCCTGACCCCGGGGCCATTAGCCGCATCTCGCGCACCAGGTCCTCAGTCGCAAATCTCATGGGCATGACACAAGCTTTATACCACGGGCATTCTTTGCACTCTATCACTGAAGAGACTTCATCCAATATGTCACCCATCTCTATCCTCCTGGGCAAGCTCTCCCATCAGCCCCTGAGCCTGCTCCGCCACCAGCTTCGCTTTCAGAAGGCGATTAGTCAGGTCTTCCTCGCTTCGGGCAAACACCCGCAGGTAATTGGCAGTAAGCCCACCCCAAATTCCCTCATCCAGTTGGCTTTCCCACAAGACCGTCATAGTCTGGCCCAGGAACCCTTCCCTGAAGCATCGCGCGCTTTGCTCAGCCAGGGCCAGCATCTGTTGGGAGCGGTCTCTCTTCACCCTTCCGTTGACCTGACCAGGGAGTGTGGCTGCCGCCGTTCCGCAGCGTGCCGAATAGGGGAAAACGTGAATCTTGGCAAAGCCCATCCTCTCACAGAAACGATAGCTCTCCTCGAATTCCTTCTCCCCTTCACCAGGGAAGCCAACCATGACATCGGTAGTGATGGCCAAGTTGGGGATCGCCTGACAAGCGCGGCATACTGCCCTCTCATACTCAATAAGAGAATATCCCCGGCCCATACGCTCTAGCATTGCCTGGCTGCCACTTTGCAGGGGAAGGTGTAAATGCGGACAAAGGCGATCATCAGCCCACAAATCTATCAGCTCAGGGGTCAAGTCCTGAGGCTGAAGAGAGGAAAGACGCAGCCGCTCTACATTCGTTTCCTCCAAAATGCTTCCGATCAACCGCACCAGCCCACCGTGGCTCTCCCCATTCCATCGGTAGGTTCCTATCTTGGTCCCAGTGAGGATCACTTCCTTGTAGCCTGCGTCCTCTCTTTCCCTGACCTCATGAAGCACTTCCGGCCATGGCCGGCTGCGCTCCCTACCCCGCGTGTAGGGCACTACACAAAAAGAGCAAAAGCTGTTGCAGCCCTCCTGAATCTTGATCAGCGAACGGCTGCGGCCCTGATGGCCCATGACTGGCCCTTGTCGTCCTTTGCCGATCGGGGCGCTCCTGTCAGTTAGAACTTCTGCCAGGCGCTCCTTTTCTTGATTATCCAGAATGAGGTCAACTACACCCAGTTGACGCAACTCCTCCGGTGCTCGCTGAGCATAGCAGCCTACGGCCACGATCAACGCTTGCGGGTTAGCGCGTTGCGCTGACCTCAGCAAGTGGCGCGCCTTACGATCGGCAACGTGGGTGACAGTGCAAGTATTGAGCACATAGATATCGGCCTCTTCGGCCGATTCAGCTAGTTGGTACCCCTTGCCGAGAAGGCGCCAGGCAAAAGACTCGGTCTCCGCCTGGTTCAGCTTGCAACCCAGGGATTCTATGGAGATTTTGCTCATTCTGGTTCCTTATTCTATAGCGGATGCTATCGGACTTCAATTTTGAAAGCACAGCTCTACAAGATGTGGTAAAATTGATTATGCCGATGGCCGGGAGTGCCAAGTCAATGGGAGGATTGCCGCTGGTCAAGTGTTTTGGCGGGACGTTATAATAGTAAGTGTAAGTAAGGTCTGAAGTTCAAGACCAAACTCGTCGGGAGGGATAACATAATATGTGGCTGAGAACGAGGATGTATCTATTAGTGGCGCTGCTTTTCGCCATTCTCTACGGGGTGATCACCGGTATCGGGGTGGCTGTTAGCGGCTTCAACCCCATAGCCTTTCTCGTTATAGGATTTATCCTTCTTTTCATACAGTACTTGATCGGCCCGTCCATAGTAGGCTGGACCATGAGGGTGAAGTGGGTGTCTGAAAAGGAAGAGCCGGAGCTACATAGGATGGTAGCCGAGGAGGCGGAGAGGGCTGGAATTCCCAAACCCAAAGTGGGCATCTCCCAGCTCTCAAAAGCACCACCCAACGCCTTTGCTTTCGGGCGGACACATGCAGACGGGCGCGTCTGCGTTACCCCAGCAATCATGAGGCTGCTGAGCAAGGATGAACTCAAGGCTGTCATGGGGCATGAAATTTGCCACATCAAACACCGGGATATGTTAGTCATCACCCTGCTGTCCGTCATCCCGCTCATCATGTATTGGATCGCCCTGACCTTTATGTTTCGCGGCATGTTTGGCGGCAGAAGGAACGGTGCCGGCTACGCCGTGCTCATTGGCCTGGGCGCGTTTGTAGTCTACTTCATCACCAACCTGCTGGTGCTCTATGGCTCTCGCATCCGCGAGTACTACGCCGATAGAGGAAGTGTCAAACTGGGGAATGGCCCTCACCACCTCGCTACCGCTCTTTACAAGCTGGTCTACAGTAATGCCCGCCAGAAGGGCAGCGCGGAGATGAAGGAGATAGAGGGGGTTAAGGCTTTCTTCATCAATGACCCTTCCCGCGCCTGGAATGAGGTCAGGGAACTCTCTCAAGTTGACACCAACATGAGCGGCACCATAGACGCCAACGAACTGGCGGCGCTGCGATCTAAAACCGTCCGTCTGAGTACCGGGGACAAGATGCTGGAGATGCTGAGCACCCACCCCAACATGCTGAAGAGGATCAAGCATCTGTCGTCGCTGACGCCCGGTTATTAGACGGAAACCTGGGCGCGGTTTCCCTGGCGCGCTGCCCGCACAGGGAGCTACGCTTTTCGACCGTGTCGCTGCTCGCCCTTAGCCTTCCTTGTGCTAGATCGATCGGCTCTATAGTCAGGGGCCATGATAGTGAATACCGTGCTGAGGCGGGGGTCTGCCAGACGTGAGCTAATGCGAGGTTCAATTTCCTCCAGAGTGCAGCATGTGGTGACCACCATCGGAAGGCGGGAGTTATACCGATAGTTGATCAATTGGTAAAGCTTCTCCTGA
Source organism: Chloroflexota bacterium (assembly GCA_016876035.1). Classification (GTDB taxonomy): domain Bacteria; phylum Chloroflexota; class Dehalococcoidia; order UBA2247; family RBG-13-53-26; genus VGOE01. The sequence continues at coordinate 53,653 of VGOE01000003.1, read as the reverse complement.
GCCCACGGGGTGCTGGTGTGCTCCCCAAAGTCATCCAAAATGAGAAGAGGGGCCGTCTTCACCCTTTCAAAGACTTCATCATAAGTGACCTTGCTTTCCGGGCTGAAGGTAGACCTGAGATGGTCTAGAAAGTCAGGGACAACGACAAAAAAGATCGGGTTGCCCTGCCTGAGCCGGTAGTTGGCGATAGCGGCAGCCAGATGAGTCTTACCACAGCCGTTCTCTCCCTCAAATATCAACCATCCATCCGGAGATGCAGCAAAGCCCCGAGCCAGCCGAAAGGCTTGCTCCAGGTTCTGCCGATGCTCCAAAGGAAGATTGATCCTCTTCGGATCGAAATTCTCAAAAGTCATGCTGCTGAGTAACTCCAGTGCCAGAATGCCTGAATAATCCAGCAGAGGGGATCCCTTTTCCTCCACAAGGTATACCTGGGAAAGAGTGGGGTCAGTCAGGCGGGTGTACCAGCGCTCCTCCAGTCCCTCCAGAGATGTCCCAGCAGCTATGTTTATCACTGTGGGCAACTGGGCACTAAAGCGGTGGTTAATAATCTGGAACAGCTTCTCCTGCGCCCAAGGGGTGCTGGTCTGGGTGCCCAGATCATCCAGGATCAGCACGGGGGCATTCTGCACCTGCTCAAAAAGGACATCGTAGGAGATATCGCTTCCTGGGTTGAAGGTCGATCGCAAGTGATCGAGCAGATCGGACACACCGATGAAGAAAGCCGGCTCGCCCTGAGAAAGCAGGTGGTTAGCAATGGCAGCCGCCAGATGGGTCTTGCCACAGCCACTGGGCCCCATGAACACCAGCCAGCCTTTAGGCTTCTGGGCAAAGGCGACGGCTGCCCGGTAGGCATGAAGAAACCTTTCCTGGTTGGTGGGATCACCGCTTCTGCCCGGGAGCGTCAGGCTTTCGAAGGTAAGACGGGTCAGCGCGCCCAGGTTGCTGTACCGCTGAAGGCGCGCCAGGCGGTTTTTCTCCAGCCCCCCCTGGGTGCACTGGCAGGGTACCACCCGGGTGTAGTCAGTGCCACCGGAATCCAGCCTAGGATGAACAAATCCAGCCCCCTTGCAGCGAGGGCAGGGCGGCGGTTCCTCCGGCGATTCAGCGTTTGACCAGGTGCCCGTACTTTCCCTGGAAGTACCGGCTGGGATCCCTCTTCTTTTTAGGATCTCTCCCAGACTCTCCACTACCTTTGCCTTCCGTGGCCCAGCGTTCTAGTATGCGAGCGATGTAACGCCAACTGCGTTTGTTTAGACTGACGGCCTCCTTGAAGGCCTCCTCAATCCAGGAGGCAGGATAAAGCCTCTCCGCTTCTTTTAGCTCCTCGGCAATCATCGGGGTAAGCAGGCCGATGTTCTGCTCGTACAGAGCAAAGATGTTGGGTTTCTCTTCTTCTATGTGGGGCTGGGGCTGAGGCAGCGCCCCCAGAGATAGCTCACCGTTTTGTATCTTAGCAACGGCCTGCCTGTTGGCTTCGGTATTAACAAAGTAGACTTCTTCCCACCCCCCGTCTCTTTCCAGCACCAGGTGCAGGAGGACACCACGCTCTACCGCCGACTCCAGGGCACTGCGCAGTGCCCCATCAAGATCGCCCGCCTCATCCCGGCCGACCCTCAGGGTCTTGTCAGCCACAAGCTCTTTGTAGGTGACAAACTTCAGGGCACCCCGCTTCTGGTACAGCCGCCAGAAAATGTGGAGGACCAGCTTCACCTCAGCCAGGCTGTCCATCTCAGGAAGCAACCTGGCAAAGAAAAGGTTAGGGATTGGAGTGAAACTCAGCCTAGGTGGAAAACCGCGGAAGGGTTGGTTGTTCAATCTCCGCTGCCTCCAGGTAGCTCTCAAACTTGACGATATTCTGGCGAAACCTCAATGCTCGATCCTCTGTTGGCCCGTGGCGATGCTTCGCTATCTTTATGGTAGCCAGACCCTCGGGATATTGCTTATCAGGGAACTGCCTATCCCACTCCTCCTTCTTGTAATAGACATCTTCCCTGTAGATAAACATGACAATGTCAGCGTCCTGCTCAATGCTACCACTCTCTCTCAGATCGGAGAGCTGTGGGATATGGGGCGTGCGCGTTTCCACCGCTCTGCTTAGCTGGGATAGTGCCATGACAGGAGCGTCTAGCTCCCGCGCCAGCGCCTTGAGGGAGCGGGAGATTTCGCTGATCTCCTGAACCTTGTTTTCAGTTCTGCTATCCCCCCGGATCAACTGCAAGTAGTCCACAACGATAAGGTCAATACCTTCCTGATGATCCAAGCGACGTGCCTTACCGCGCATCGCTGTTACCCTCAGGATTGGCGAGTCGTCCACATAGATTGGCGCTTGCGAAAGGACACCCGCAGCCTGCATCACCCTTTTCTCTTCTGGAATGCTATAATATCCCCTCTTGATGCGCTGCAAGTCCACCTCTGCCTCACTGGCCAGAAGACGCTGCACTATCTGCTCCTTGGACATCTCCAAGCTGAAGATGGCCACATGGGCCCCCTGATTCACAGCGGCATTCCTGGCAATGTTCAGGGCCAGGCTAGACTTGCCCAGGCTTGTCCTTGCTGCCAGCACGATCATGTCGGAGCGCTGTAGGCCACCCAGAAGCTCGTCCAGGCCACCGAAGCCGGTAAGCACCGGTGAGGGACGTCCGGAGACCGCGGTCAGTGGAGGAGACACACCGGTCTGCTCAAAGTACTGATCGAGAATGGGACGTATGTGGACAAAGTCGCGGTGGATTTCACCTTGGCGCAGCCGGTACAGGACGTCCTCTGCCTTGCTCAGGGCTGCATCCACATCGGGATCTGCTTCATAGCCTATGGCAGCAATTTGCCCGCCAGCAGCAATAAGCCGGCGCATTAGCGCCAGGCGGTGCACAATCTGCGCATAATGTTCAACGTGAACGGAGGTAGGCAACACCGAGACCAGGTGGCTGAGATAACCCGGGCCGCCAACCTGCTCCAGCCTGCCTTTTCTGGCCAACTCTTGGGCCACACTGATCTGGTCTATGGCCTCACTTCGGTCATAGAGAGACAGGCAAGCGCTGTACAGCCACTGGTTCTTCTCTCGGTAGAAGGCCTCGGGCTTGAGGAAGTCACTTACCTTAACAATGGCCTCGGGGTCAACAAGAAGGGAGCCGATTACCGCCTCTTCCGCCTCAACATTGTGCGGAGGCAACCTTCCGTTATCCGCCACACTACTCCTCCGGGGCAATAATAACTTTTATCGTGGCGGTCAGGTCTTTGCTCAACCTGACTACTACCGCATGCTCTCCCAGAAGACGGATAGGCTCTTCCAACTGTATCTTCTTCTTGTCGATATCGAGGCCAGTCAGTTTGCTCAGCTCATCAGCGATATCGCTGTCCCTGATAGAGCCGTAAAGATGGTCCTGTTCCGCCACTTTTGCCTTGAAAGTGACAGCAACCCCCTCCAGTTGCTGGGCCAGTTTCTCCGCCTCAGTGGCAAAGTGCTGTTCCTGCTCCCGCTCCTTCTGAATGTGCACCTCCGCTGCCTTGATGGCTGAAGGCGTCGCCAGCATAGCCAGCTTCTTAGGGAGCAGGAAGTTCCTGCCGTAACCATCGGCCACTTCCTTTATGTCACCTGCCCTGGCTACTCTACCCACATCTTTGAGAAAGATTACCTTCATGATGACACTATTATACCTTGCCACAGCCAAAACCGAAACCCCCGATTTGACACGCCCCCTTTTGGGAAATAGCTCAAGCTCTCCTTCTCTCATGGTTCACCTCATCTTCCAACAGGTTCAGGAACTGCGCTGGCCATACGATTCGCAGGCCCGTCTCTCTTCTAATGCCTGAGTTTTCAAGGAAGTCGGCGTCACCAGTGACGAAGTAATCGGGCTGAGCTGCCGCTGCGGCTGCCAGTATGGCCGCATCCGCCACAGATAACCCCCTTGTCCAGCGTACTTTGCTAGATAGCCGGCAAAGTGAAATGGAAGGTGGAGCCGCGGCCGATTTCACTTTCGGCCCATATGCGCCCGCCATGGGTCAGAACAATGGCTCTGCCAATAGCCAGGCCCAGCCCGGTACCCCCAGGACGCCGACGCTTCTGTGTACCCCGATAGAACTTGTCAAATATCTTCTCCAGCTCCCCCGGCGGGATTCCAACACCCTGGTCAGATACGGTCACCTCCACTTCGTTATTGATCCTCTTTGCCTCGACCACTATCTTAGTTCCTTCCTCGGAGTAAGCCACCGCGTTCTCCAGCAAGTTGATCAAAACTTGCTTTATCTGGTTAGAGTCGGCGAAGACTTCTGGTAAGTCCGGGGCGAACTCGGTTTCAAATATATGATCCTTGCTAACCCACTTCTGGCGTTCCAGCGTCTCAGTGACAATCTCCGGGACACTACAGCGATCCCTCTCTGGCCCCCAAACACCGGCATCCAATTTGCTCATGTTGAGCAAATTGGTAACCAGGCTCGCCAACCTATCCGTCTCCTCGCTCATTCCAATCAAAAGCATCTTCCGTGACTCGTTATCCCACCCTATGTCTTCTTGCAACAGGCTGCTGATGATCCCCTTTATCGAGGTCAATGGTGATCGGAGTTCGTGAGAGACATTGGATAGAAGTTCTGATTTAAGCTGGTTAAGTTTGACAAGCTCAAGCTCGACCAGCTTCTGATGGGTGATGTTTCTGAAAGTGGCCAGCATACAAGACACCTGGTCGGAATCAGCAAAGGGCGACGATACTACTTCATATATTCTCCCGTCTGGAAAGTGATATTCCGACCTCTCAGTTGAACCAATTATGACCTCCCGTAACCTGCACATCTCATCGCATGGCTCATCGAAGCCATGGAGATGCTTATAACAATAGCTACCGACACCGTCGCCGAATTCTCTTAACATGCTTGGATTCATAAAGCGTATCTTGTAGTCTGGCCCAATGATAGCCACTCCCTCTCCCATAGTGTTCAGTATTGCCAGTAGCCTGTCTCTCTCAGTCCTCACTAACGTCTCTAGATACCTAATCCATTCTGCTTCATTGCCTCCCGTAAAAGGGCCAATGACAGCTCCAAGACAAGCTAGTGCCACCGTGCCAAGTACCGCACTAAGTGCCGCATCATGGACAGCCGACATCAGGAACACACCAGCCAGAATAGCCCCGAAGGCAGCTATGGCGGCGATTGCCGCCCGTCTAGTCCTGTGGGCTTGTCTTACATGGACGACTGGGTTGATGAACAAAGAGCGCATCACAGATGGTGGCAGCGAGAAACGGAAACGACTGACCTTTGTGGCGTCCGGACAGCACTCAAAGCAAGAAGTGGCCCCAACCATGCTACCTTGCGCAACTGCAAGGACTAGTTAATAAGTTTTGTAAACTCTTGGACTGATAGGTTAGCCCCATCGAGTATCCACGCTAGCGTTCCGGTATCAAGGCTCTTATTATTATGGTCTGGCACTACGACCTGAGTAAAAGGATTGTCTCTGCGCATTACAACATGGCTTCCCTTGCGCCTTTTGATATAGAACCCCGCCCTCTCTAGCACCTTGATCACTTCTTTGCCAGACAATCCCCGAGGTAGCTTGGTCACCTAGTGGGAACCTCAAGCTCCACAGTATGTTTGCCTACCTCTGTAGGGACAGGCAGCCCATCCTCAAGCAGAGCTTCGACATAGGCTTCAATGGCTTCCTTTATGTTCCTCAGGGTTTCTTCCCTAGTTGCACCCTGGGAGATGCAGCCCTTCAGGGCAGGAGCATAAGCCACGTAGCCCGATTCACTACCTTTCTCGATTATGACAGTGTATTTCATTTGTGCCTAAAACATCGATAGCCAAAGGGGGGGTTCCAAATATCTTGTAAACAGCTCCCTCCAACTTCCTTGATTTCTGTTCTCGTCTAATCGGCGTCCTCTCTTAGCCATACTATGCAACCCCCCACCTACCACAATCTAATATTATAACGCATTGCACAACAGTTCAAGGCTGTGCACTCAGACGATTCATAAGAAACTTCCTGAAGGTAATAGAATTACCATGGAGGAATGTGAGGCAAAACGTCCAACTGCCTAGCGTTATCCCAGGTGGATGGGGCGCTCCCTACTATCCCACCCAAGATGGGCTAGAATGTGGTGTCAGGGCAGAAGATACTCTGAGCTACGGCCTCTTGAGTGTTTGGACTATGCTGCCGTCTTTGTCCCTTATATTGATGTTCAGGGGCATTTCACCCGGAAGCGCATGCGTCGCACAGGCAAGACACGGGTCGTAAGGCCTGAAGGCCATTTCCACCATGTTCAGCATACCCTCTTTCACCTTGTGGTCCTTGACGAACTCCATAGCCGCCTTTTTCACCGATAGACACATAGGGGCTGCATTGTGCTGGGTGGCCACTATGAGGTTCACCCTGGTTATTATTCCATTGTCATCCGTCTCATAATGATGGATCAATGTTCCCCGAGCCGCCTCAACGCAACCGACGCCAACTTTCTTCAACCTGTAATTCAAATTACGCAGGTCCTTGCCAGTCAGCATGGGGTCATTAGCAATTTTCTGCATATCTTCAGCAGCCTGAAGTGCCTCGATCAGTCTGGCCCAGTGGAAAGCCAAGGTATGGTGACTCGGTCTGCCTCCCAGCGTCTTATGCATCTGCTCATACTCCTTCTGGGCTAGGGGCGTGGCCATACCTTCAGCTACATTGAGTCGGGCAAGAGGGCCAACACGGTACAGCGATGTCTTATCACCCTCAATCAAACCGCTCCAGCCTACCTTTCTCAGATGAGTCAACCTTATATACGTCCAGGGCTCTACCCATTCACCTATGTAATCAATGTAGTCATGCGGATCAAAAAGGGCGTGTTCCTTTCCGCGAGGATCCACGACTCTTAACTTACCCTCATAGAGATTCACCTTCTTATTCTCATCGACAAGACTCATGTAGTAGGTCTGTAGCTTGTAGGCATCACTAAGTACCAGATCGAGGTAGTGCTTGTTATCAAGGACAACATTCTTGAACAGCTTCAGGGCAAACTGGGCAAATTCCACAGAATCGTCAGCAGTCTTGCGTATCCATTCCCGTTCCTCGGCAGTGATTCCCCTCGAAACTCCGCCGGGCAATCCACCTTCGGGATGGCATGGCTTACTGGCAATGAGCCTGATTATATCTCGGCACCTTTTTCGGATATCGATCACCTTGCCGCCGATCTCCAACCCGACCTTTTGGATTACGCCGACGATGTTCCTCTCAGCAGGGTCAGCGTCCGGTCCAACCACGAAATCGGGTGCAGCCAGGAAGAAGAAGTGGATGTAATGGTCTTCCACGTAGAAGGCATTGTAATGGAGTTGCCTGATTAGCTTGGCAGTCGGCGTGGGCTCAACGCCGTACAGGTCATCCAGTGCCTTTGTGGATGCCATGTTATGCGGCGTAGGGCAAACGCCACATATATTCGGAACAATCCTCGGCATCTCCTCCGCTGGCCTTCCCAGGCAGAACCTTTCAAAGCCCCTCAACTCTACCACCTGAAAGTAGGCATCTCTCACCCCACCCTTGTCATCGAGGAAGACTTCGATCTTACCATGACCCTCAAGCCTGGTAATCGGGTTTATGGTCACTTTTCTGGTCATTTTCAGCGCTCCTCAAATAGTCTTCTTGAGATCTTTCTTGCCCAAAATGGAAGAGGGTAAGGAAAAACGATAGAAGTAGCCGATAACATCGTCAATCGTGTCGATACTCTTCTTTACCTCTTCTTCATCCTCTACGTCGATGATCGACGCCAAGGCAGAAGCAAACTTTGCCCCAGCATCAGCCACTCCCTCCACGGGGCCAAAACACCCACGACAGGGGATGTTTATGTCTATGCAAGCCTCCCCACAGCCTGCGCGCGTTGCGGGCCCCAGGCAGAGTATCCCCTGCACCAAAAAGCAGGAATTAGGGTCAGCCTCAACCTCATGAATCCTCTTGATGTCACTTATAGCAATCTTAGCCGGTTTTGTCTTGTTTCGCGGGCAGGTATCACACAAAGCCTTATGCGGTGCCAAAGTCGAACCCTTGGGGGGCAGCTTGGCTTCCAGGACAGCAGTTATAGCATTGACTACTAGATCAGGAGGCGGTGGGCAGCCCGGGAGGTAGTAGTCGACATCAATCACCTGATTCAGAGCATAGACGTGTTCGTAGAATTCTGGTAACGTTAATTCTTTCCCGTCAACACTGACTTTGGGTTGAGGGTGGTTTCCTTTTGGGTTAACCACGGTTGGAGCATCACGATACACCCAGTTAAAGATGTCCTCTTTGGTGGTCAAGTTTGCTAGCCCAGGTGTTCCTCCAAAACAGGCACAAGCCCCAAAAGCGAGTACCAACTGGGACTTTCTGCGAAGTAATTCCGCTATCTCTTTGTGATCTGAATTCCTGACATGTCCATTGATCACACTCAAGGCGATCTCACCATCTTTCATGGCCTCAATGTGATGGTACTTGAAATCCAGCGCCACTGGCCAGAGTATCAGGTCAACGGCGTCTACAACACGCAGGATTACCTCATTGATATCGACCACCGCTTCATCGCAGCCGCCACAGCCCCCAAGCCAGCAAATAGCAACCTTCGGTTTCTCTGCCATCTTCGTTTCCTTTCCCCCTTAGACCACTAGAGCAGCTTTGCCCTTTATCTTCTTCAGTGGGCCAAGCTTTTCAATTCTGTCACTCATCTCCTTAATAAGCTGCGGTATCTGCGTACCACCAGGATCCGTTGACAGTACTATGCGGAGCCTCTCCTTTTCTATTCCATAGGGCTCAAGCATCTTTTGGAGAAGATAGACCCTCTTCCTGGCCTCGAAATTGCCGTCCTGGTAATGGCAATTGCCTTCGGGACAACCGAGTACAAGAACACCGTCAGCCCCCCGCTTGAAAGCGTCCAGAATGTGAGTACTATCAATCTTCCCGGAGCAAATTATAGGAATCCAGTTCTTTATCTGGCGGGAGAGCGCAGCATCATCGCCCAGGTATCCCCAGCCGAACTTGCACGAGAAACAGACTATCTTAGGTTCATAATGCCCCATTTGCCCCCTCTTGATTCATAGAATTGCCAACGCACTTTCGATCCTTCGCTCAGTATCGTCGTCAACCAGCTTCCTGGCATGTGAAGGGCAGGCCACGACACACATACCACACGACTTGCATCTGAACATATCGGTGGTAGAGAGGGTCTTCCCTTCAACCATTCTTAGCCTGGCTGAATCATAATTGCATGCATATACGCATATGCCGCAACCACTACATCTTTGCTCGTCTACTTCAACAGCATACAGTGACTTCTCGAAACCAATCGATATACAGGCCTTACACGAGACACAGGGGCCGCAAGTGAGGCACCTCTTGGCCTCTTCAATCGCCTCTTTCAACGTAAGGCCCTTCTCAAACAGTTGGAAGTGCATCCTCTTTTCTGGTGGTATCCAGGCCACTTCCACCTCAGGCTTGTACGATTTCCTCAAAGGAATCCCATAGCCTTCATATTCCCTCTTCCTGCCTTCCCTCATATCCAGGCCTCTCAAATACCTCTCTATGGAGTCGGCAGCCACCATGCCTTCCTTCATGGCTTCGACCATAAAGCCGATCCTCCTCACATCCCCGCCTATGAACACGAAGCCTCTCCTCAAGCTCTGCAGTGTGATGGGGTCTACCACAAGTCGGCCTTTCTCATCCAGAAGGCCTTCTCTATTTAGAAAGGCCCTATCGGGTATCTGTCCTACCGTGATTACGAGCGTGTCCCCTTCAAGATCAATGCAGTCGCTGCAATCAAACTTGGGGTTGAATCCGGTCTCATCAAACACACCGACACACCTCGGACAGACAAGGCCCTTGAATCTCCCATGTTGCCCGATAATCTTCTGTACACCACGGGAATAAACGATCCTTAACCCCTCTTCCCACGCCGCGGTAATTTCTTCATCGTCAGCAGGAATACCGTCCTTGGAGGTCTTGTCCTCAGATTCCAGACAGACGATAGTCACATCGCCTCCCAATCGCTTTGCCGTTCTGGCAACGTCAAAGGCTACGTTCCCACCGCCAATGACTATCAGTTTTTTCCCCTCAAAATAGTCCCTCCCGATGTTGCCGTGGCTAACCTCGTAAAGAAGAGTATGCCCATACATTACCCCAGAAAGATCCTGCCCTGGTACTGTCTCTCCATCGAACGTCAGCACTCTGGGGTAAGGTGTCCCTTTTGCCAGAAAAATTGCCCTGTAACCTTCGTTTCTAAGCCTATCTATCGTCAGCCTGCCCTCACCCAGCTTTGCACCAAACCTAACATCCAGAGCGGCAATCCTGATCAGATTGTTCAGCGTTGTCTGCAAAACAGCTTCGGGTAAACGATAGCTCGGTATCAGCCACAGCGCTCCACCCAGGCGGTTGGACGCCTCGAAGATGGTTACCCTATACCCCTTCTTGCTCAAGATATAGGCGCACATCAAGCCACCCGGCCCACCGCCTATGACAGCCACATTCTCCTTGTCCTTAACGATATTCAGTTCATTTTTCTCAGGGAGATGATAGGTGTAGACATCAGACAAAAATCTCTTGAGGAGTCTTCTTCTGACTGCACCTCCCTTGATCTTGTAATTGCACTCAAGTTCACACAATCCGCAAATGTAACCGCAGATGTTGAAGAAAGGGTTCTTGTCATAGAGGTGATCGCTTATCTGGATAATCCCCTCCCTTGCCGAGTCCAGATCCTCCGGAAGGAGTGAGATGAGCACATTTGTGCGCTGGATATCTTCATTGATAGGACACTTGATCTGGCAAGGTGGCAGAAATTGCTTTACTGCCTCTTCAACACGGGCAACCCCTTTATCTTCAGTTATCCACACTTCTCTAACCTCCAGTCACTCTTCAACATGAGTGTCAACGTCGAGTTTGTTGATCTCTTGCCTCACAATCAGATAGTCTAGCAAATGATCCATAAACGCTTACGGCCCGGGCTCCCTTTAGCCATTGACTAACTATGACTACGGCCGTATCCGAAGGCTTGAACAGACTAAGTGCTAAGTTCCGCTGTCCATCCGATTAGCACGCTCGAGAATGTCCTGAATTACTGCCTCTTTGACTTCAGTGTAAGTATCATCATCTATCCCCAAGGCTTGGCGGCAAGCATCTCTCCAAACACATGCTTTCTTCAGCCCGCAGCAGTAGCCGATGTTTCCGAAGCAGGTAATACTCATCGCCCTTCCTACATCTTCTCCATTCAGCCTGCCTTTTTGTGATAGCTGCTTTGCCAGCTCGAGCTTTTGGATACTCTCTTCGATCTTGTTAACATAGTCTCGGAGACCTTCCCGATCCTCGGGTTCTCGGCTGTCCCCATGTTCTATCGCGCTCCTGGCACTCTCCAGGTTGAACCTCAACCTTCCAATCAGTTGGTCGAAGTCCATCAGAGCGATCTTTCTCTTAGACATGCATAATACGCATTCCGCCAAATAGGCTAAACCGTTTTGCGGTCTTTGCTAAGGTTTGTCTCGCATTCCCCGTGGTAGCTGCAACTGGTAATATCGATCTGACCCAAGAGACAGCTTACACTGCCTCTTGAACCAATTCCGAGATGTCCTTAACCTGAATAGCAGCGCCCTTGTCCATTGTTAATACGCTATCCTCAAAATTAGCTATGCAGTAGGGACAGGCAGCCACCAATATACTCGCCCCCGTCGCTTCAGCCTGCTCCAACCTGAGGTCGGAAAGCCTCTCTCCCTTCTTGGTCTCCATCCAAATCCTTCCGCCACCACCACCACAACAAAAGCTATTTTCACGATGGTCGGCCATCTCTACCAGCTCCAGTCCGGGGATGCTTCTTAAGACCTCTCTCGGCTCGTCGTACACATCGTTGTGACGCCCAAGATAACATGGATCATGATAGGTGACCTTTGCTTTGACTTCTTTGGTTAGCTTGAGTCTACCATCACGGATAAGCTGTGCCAGATATTGAGTGAAGTGCATTACTTCAAACTTGCCCCCCAGCGCAGGATATTCGTTTTTGAAAGAATGATAGCAGTGAGGCGAGCTCACCACGATTCTATTGACATCGTTATCGACAAAAGCACTGATATTGCTCTGCGCCAGCTTCTGGAAAAGGCTTTCGTTTCCCGCCTTGCGCACGCTTTCGCCACAGCAGCTTTCCTTGGAACCCAGGATGCCGAAGTCAACACCTGCTTTGTTAAGGATGTTGGCTGTGGCACGAGCTACCCTTCTGATGTTAGGATCATAGGCCGGGATACAGCAGGAAAAATACAGTACATTGGTGCCCTTGGCAAAGGTCTTCACCTTCAGGTCCCTTGTCCAAGCCGTTCTATCTTCGGGAGCTTCTCCCAGCGGGTTACCGGCACCGGCGATGTTTTTCAATGTGACCCGGAGTGACTCGGGACAGTAGCCAGCTCCCATCTCCACTATCACTCCACGCAGGGCTTTCATAATATCGATGATGGCTACCTCGCGTGGGCAGCGGACCACGCAGGCCCGGCAGGTGGCACATATCCAGGTGTCCTCACCTTCGAAGTCGACTACGCCGAGCTGTGCCTGATGGATTAGCTTGCGGGTGGGGAAGCTTCTAACCAGATTCCAGGGGCAGATGCCAGTACACAGACCGCACTGATAGCATTGCTTCAGCGCTTCACCGCCTGCCTCTGTTACAGCGTCCACCGCTTCCTTATAGGGCACGACTGCATTCATACTCCTACGCTCCCTTCAAAGAAAGTACCCACAAAACGTGGGCAGTTGTAAACCCCACCGGAGTGCCATAGCATGTCATGAAGTCATTCATTGAATGCGCCGACTGGAGATGCGCCAACTCGAAAAGAGGCTAAAAATTTTCCACCTCTTCCAAAAGCCGACAACTGAATTCTCATTGCTGCCTTAGCCGTAGACCAAATCCACTGACATCGCTTTGGCAGTCCTCATCCTGGCAGCCATAATCCGCCCGACGTTTTGCGTGATCTTGTAGCCTATAGATGGGTTCTGGGCGCAAAAGTCTTGCAGTTTGGTGTGGTCGATGACAACAACACGGCTTTTTTCCAGGGCGTTGGCTGAAGCAGTCCGCTTGTAGGGCAGCATCAAACTCGACCAACCAAGAACATCTCCGTCTGAAGCTAGATAGGCGGTTTTCCCTTCTGGAGCCAGCACGGCCAGTTTCCCTTGCTCGACAATGTAGATATGCACTGACTCAGCGCCTTCCTTAAACACGACATCGCCAGGTTCATAGGTCTTAATTTCACCAGTGGCCAATACCTGCTGTATCTCCTTTTCGCTCAGCCCCTGAAATAGGATTTCCTTGCTCACTTTCTCTGCATAGACTACCTCCTGCGGGGCAGCCGTCTGTGAGGGACGTAGAGGGGCGGCTAATCCAGTACGCTTGGTAATCATGCCCAGAAGCATAGGGTCGGCATTCACGGGGCCACCACATTCAGGGCGATAGCAGGTGACATCGGTGTAGCTGCAAGCTGACTTACAGCCAGGGCATGGTTCCGGCGGTCTCGTTCCGTCGAAGAAGTAACCACATTGCACACACTGCCACTTTGTCATTTTCCTTCACCTCCTCGGTCAACTGAGACTACTCATTTTCAAGGGCTTGATTCGAGCTTCGAATCTGAGCTTCCCAACTCCCTCTGTATTAATTCTACCATAACCTGCCGATCACAATTTAGCCAGCTTAGAGAAACGATCCATGAAGCAGCCAATCAGGTCCCAAAACTATGCCTTAGCCCGGTGCCATTGCATGATGTTCCTCTGCTGCTGGCATCCAACTCTCGCGCTTGATTGGTCCCAACCTCTTCAATTCATTAGTCATTTCGTTAACGACAGTAACAAATTCATCGCCACAGGAAGCGCACACCCAGTGCAATTGGAGACGCCGCGGCTCGACGCCGAAGTGTGGCAGCATTCTCTGCAGCAAGGAGACACGCCGCAATGCTTTGTAGTTCCCTTCAAGGTAGTGGCAATCACCAGGGTTGCAACCGCAAACCAGGACCCCGTCAGCCCCTTCCTTGAATGCCTTCAAAACGTAAGTAGGGTCCAGTCCTCCGCTGCACATAAGTCGAATAGAAATCACATTAGGCAGGCACTTCATGCGCGAAGTCCCTGCCAAATCTGCTCCGGCATAGGAGCACCAGTTGCATAAAAAGGCAACTATCTTGGGTTCAAACTCAGCCACTTTTCCTCCTCCTTCTTCCTGACACAGCTAGACGTTCACCGTGGCTAGCAGTCCCTCAATTTCTGCTGTGATCTGGGCTGGAGTGAAGTTCTGGACGGAGATAGCGTTGCTCGGGCAAGCCGCAGCACATGTACCACACCCCTTACAAAGAACCTGAGACACCCGCGACACTTTGGCATCTTCATCAAAGGAGACAGCTTCATATGGGCAGAGTGCGTTGCACAACCGGCATCCTGAGCACCGCTTTTCATCAACAGAAGCAGTCACTGCTTCAATTTCCACTTTGCCTCGGGCAATCATAGCCAGAGCCCGAGCAGCGGCCGCTGAGGCTTGAGCCACTGTATGAGGTATATCTTTAGGACCCTGGCAACACCCCGCTACAAATACACCCTCGAACATGGTAGCCACCGGATCCAATTTCGGGTGTCGCTCTAGGAAGAACCCGTCCTGGCCCCGTCCCAAACGAAATATTTGGGCTAGCTGCTCAGCATTCCTGCGCGGCTCCACAGCTATGCACAATACCACCATATCTACCGGGACACGGACGATGTTGCCCAACAGGGTATCCTCACAGGTAACAATCAGTTTTCCTTCCTCCTCAGGTGCAAGGGCACGGTCAGTGACATTGGCTACCTTGCCCCTGACGAAGTTGACTCCCTCTTTCTGAACCCGATCATAGAATTCTTCATACCCTTTCCCCGTGCAACGCATATCAATATACATTTGATAGACATCGCCACCGGTCTTCTCCTTGAACAGGTGGGAATACTTCAGGGCATGCATACAGCATATCTGAGAACAGTAGGCATTGAAATTCTTATCTCGGCTGCCTACACAATGGATAATGGCCATGCTCTGTGGTTCCCGACCGTCTGCTAGTTTCAATTTACCGCCGGTTGGCCCGGACGGGCTGCACATCCGCTCGAACTCCAAGCTGGTGAAAAGGTTGGGGTAGTTACCATAGCCGTACTGCGTGACGCGGGTAGGCTCAAAGGTATCGTATCCGGTAGCCACTATAACAGAGCCAACTTGCAGCTCTATCAACATATCTTCCTGCTTGAAATTGATAGCTTTTGGTTCACAGAAGCGTTCACAGGCGCGGCAGGTTCCCTTGGAGAAGTAAACACAACGCTCACGATCAATAACAGGTATGTTGGGCACTGCTTGAGGTGAAGTGGTATAAATGACCTTCCTCAAACTCAAGCCGACCTCGAACTCACTTAATGTCGTCCACGGACACTTCTCCTGGCAAATACCACAGCCGGTGCATTTTTCCTCATTCACGTAGCGCGCCTTACGCTTGATCTTGACGGTGAAGTTGCCTATATACCCTGAGATGTCAACCACCTCGCTGTAGGTTAACAGCCTGATGTAAGGATGACGGGCAACGTCAGTCATTTTAGGGGTGAGGATACACGCGGCGCAGTCCAGAGTGGGGAAGGTCTTGTCGAACTGCGCCATATGCCCTCCAATGCTGGACTCCCTTTCCACTAGATACACCAGGTGGTTGGAATTGGCGATCTCTAGAGCAGCCTGAATACCAGCAATACCGCCTCCGACCACCAGAGTAGCGGGGAAAATTGGCACTGCTCTCTGCTCCAAAGGGTGATGCAGCGCAACTCGCTTCACTGCTGCTCTAACCAACCTCTTCGCCTTCTCAGTGGCCGACTCCCCTGGCTCATGAAGCCAAGAACACTGCTCTCTGATATTAGCTTGCTGCAGCATATAGGGGTTAAGCCCGCTCTCCTTCAATACACCGCGGAATGTCTGCTCGTGTAGACGAGGGGAACAGGCTACCACCACAACCCGATTGATTCCTAGCTGAAGGATGTCCTCCCGGATCAGCTTCTGCCCTGGATCAGAGCACACAAAACTATAATCTCGGGATACTACTACCCCTTCCAGCCCTCGGGCAAATTCAGTTACCTGTCCTACATCAACACTGCCGGCGATATTGGTGCCGCAATGACAAACGTAAACCCCGATCTTAGGCTCATCATATTGGCTTGTATCCACTTTACCCTCTCCTCATGTGATAACTATTTGCGCCAGCTTGAGTAGTACCTAACGTGTAATGGCATGCTTTCGGCTCCTGGCCAAGGAAACACACTGCCTCCCGACCTGGTCAAACGCTCCTATTGTAACCCCAAAATCATAAAGGTGGCGTAAAAATGCAAGGGGCAATTATAAGGTTTTTATAAGGATTTTCTGGTCGATAGCAAGGCGATACAGCGTGCCACCATAGGTTCTTCAAGTACAGTGATCGCCCCCAGTGGCCTGAGACGACCTTGATAATAATCAGTAATAATAGAGATGCAACAAAGAACACTTTTATCTCAATCACCAATCTAGCCTATCTGGCGCGTAGCTTTTTGTAATGAAACTGACCAAGTCCACTGTCATAACAATATCACTTTGTGCCTCGCAATGACAAGTAAACATCCCATCCGGGCTTCCCGCGAAACGCAGCAAATCTTCAAGGCACAGCCAGGAACAGGAGTTAGGCAGATGGCTTGCTGAACACAAATTGTCTTACATGTATTTCTCAGGGTCCTCCCCATCCGGAAACTGCCGGTTCCCCTTGAGTTGAGCCTTAGGCGCGTACTGTTATTTTGTGGTCACCTCAGCGGGAAGCGTCTCCTGCAAAATCTTGGTGGCCCCGTCCACCATCTCATCGACGATCTGCTTGGCGCTCTTCAGTTCCTTGATCATTCCTCCGATCTGCCCGGTGGGCCAAAGCAGAATGTCCTTGATTTTGGCTTCCCTGGCGCCTTCCATCAGATCCCAGCAGAGCATGAACTGTAGCGGCATAGGGAGCGTGGGGGGTGCATCTGGCCTTTCCCACGCCTGGATCCACTTGTTCTTCAGGTTGCGCATCGTTTTGCCAGAATAGGATCGGGTCACCACCGTATCCTCTTCAGTACATTCGAGGATTCTCTGCTTCCAGTAATCAACCTCCCACTGAGCCATAAGGCCCAACTCAATAGCGTCGACATGGGCTTCATGCGAGGTTATGAAGGCAGTGCCCACCCATACCCCACAGGCTCCCAGCGCTAAAGCGGCAGCCACCCCTCTACCGTCGGCTATGCCCCCGGCAGCCACCACGGGCGTAGGGTAGACAGCATCTATGACCTGGGGGATGAGCGCCATAGTGCCGATCCGGCCGGTGTGTCCTCCGCCTTCGTATCCCGCAGCGACAACGATATCCACACCGCCCTCCGCTACGCGGCGAGCGCTTCTCACGTTGCCAACACAGGCGAGGACCTTCATCCCTTGAGCATGAGCCCGCGGTATCATCCAGCCTGGATTGCCAAGCCCGGCGACAAAAACGGGGACACGCTCCTCGAAGCATACTTCGACCGTCTTTTGCATCAGGTCCACATCGAAGAAGTCTGCTGGCCTGGAATGCTTTGGCTTGGGGATTCCGAATTCTTTCCTCAACTGCTCTGTGAAGGCAACCTGCCTCTCAGGTAATTCAATGGTGGGGATCTCAGTGCCGGGCGCGGGCGCTCCGAAGGGCATCAGCACATCCACACCAAAAGGCTTATTGGTCAGGCTTTTGGTCTTCTTAATCATGCCCACCAATATATCAATCGGCATCCCTCCGCAGCCGAGGACACCCAGTCCGCCGGCGTTGGATACTGCGGCCGCGAGGGTAGGCCCAGCATAGCCACCCATGCCCGCAAGGATAATGGGGTACTCGATCTCCAGCATGTCACACAGTTTCGTGCGGAGAATCCTTTGCTTGGCTTTCTTTCGTGCCTTACTTGAAATTGCGGCGTCTTTCATTATCTTGCCTCCGTGATATTTCCGATTTTGTCTCGCATCTGGTATGTCGTTTGCAAGAGTCCCGCTGGCAGGCCATTATAGACTGACCCTAACTGCCCGTCAATTTTGGGGGCCATTCTCGGGGTTGTGCCTCTATCTCCCACATAATCTGTCTGGGCCATGGCGGGCAATGGGGCGACTTGGTTACCAAGGCACAGACCTGTTCGGCTGAACACCAAAAAGGACTGCGTGAACACAGCATTACTGGGAATGAGTGCATCTTTGTTCTATTGTGGCGATCCTTCGTAAAGATGAAGGATAGGCAATCCAGTAGGGAGGCAACCAAGGCAGTATTGGTCTCCATCACCGATTTGAGGGTTGAAAAAACTAGTTGACACCCAGCGGACGGGCATGTTATGCTCAGCCCGCAGAAAGGTGTTTGGCATCTGCAATACCTCCTGGACTATTTATTGGGAATTAGGAAATCTCCCAAGGAAGGCATGACGAAAAGGAGGCGCAAGTGAAGTGCAAGTTCAGAATGGTTGTGGCTTTTCTTTTGGTACTGGTTATGCTGGTGCCGCTTTCCTTAAGCTGTGGTAATGGCGAGAAAGGCGTGGTGACTATCCGCATAGGACAACTGACGGACTTTACGGGGGCAGCCTCACCAGCGCTGAGACAGATTACTTTCATAACCGAGGACATGATCAGGTACTATAATGATGAAAAAATTATCCCCGGAGTGAAGCTAAAGCTCGATCCCTACGATACCAAGTTCGATCCATCCAGGTACTCGTTGGGCTATGACTGGTGCAAGGAGAAGGGGGATAAAATAATTATCGGTATTATCGCGGACACACCGTTGATGTTGAAACCTTTTGCCGCGCGAGACAAGATCGTCCTGGCTGCCATGGCTGGTAGCCCGGAGATGTTTACCCCCCCGGGATGGGTATTCGGCTTTTCGAATACTAACGAAGATTCTGCGAAGATCCTCTTGCGTTGGATTGTTGAAAATGACTGGCCCCAAAAAGGACAGGGGACTCCTAAGATTGGCATATTCGCCTGGGATGACACGCAATCCATAAACGTGACCAAGGCGATAGAGGCATACCTCGATGCCCATCCGAATGAGTATGACTACGTCGGCCGCGTTGTTAGCCCCGTGGGCACGTTGAACTTCACAAGTGAAGCGAAGAAACTGAAAGACAAGAAGTGCGATTACATAGCGATCCCCTCCGGCAATATCATGGCTCCTTTCTTGAGGGACCTTCGACCCACTGGCTCCCAGGCCACGATTCTGGACTGCTGTGGGAGCATGGGTTCTTTCCAAAGGATGTACGTGCAAATGGTTGGCTGGGACCTGCTTGACGGATGCTATTCCACTGCCAACTCTTACTACTGGACTGACACGGAGAACCCTATTGTGCAACTGGCTACAACACTGGTTCACAGATACCACTCAGCGGGGGAAGCTCAGGACATCCTTGCTTCAGGTAACAGTTACGTGGGTCCGGCTTTCATGATGACGGGCATACTGGAGGTTTTGGCGCAGGCAGTGAAGAATGTAGGAGCGGAGAATTTCAATGGAAAGGCCTACTATGATGCCGCCCTAAACTACAAGACTACGAGCCCCATCTGGGCAGGATGTCCCGAATTCCGCTTTAGCGAGACCAGACGCAAGCTAATGGATCGCTCTCTGATAACCAAATTTGTGGGCGGCGATGTGAAGGATTACGTCACGATCAGCGACTGGCTGCCGGGCGTAGATTAAGAGGGAATTCAGCAGCCGACCATCAAGGCTTATGTAGCCAACTACCCTGGTAGCTGCTCGAGGCTGTCTGAGGAGCATACTTCAGACGGCCTTGTCTTATGCAAAAAGACGCCCACATTGGCTCGCTTGGCATTTTCCGAAACCGGAGGCCCACCCAAACTGTTTATCACCGGGTGGTAGCAACCTCACTTTCATTCCTATCCAAGGCGGCCTGCGTATGCTATAATCTCGCAGAAGTTTTGCCACCATAAACCCACGAAGGGGGTGAAAATGGGTAGTCGAAAACCAGAGATTGGCCTGACAATCGTGTCTTTGCTTCGAATTCTGGCAGTCCTGGCATGGGCCTGCGGGTTGATATACACGAGCTTCGCAGCCAGCAACTATGCCGATCGTACCTTTGCTACTACAAAAGAGACAGTATCAATCATCTTCTTTGGCTTGATGATGACGATTGTGGCGGGAGGGGTGCTGTACGGACTGTCGTGGATCGTTTCCCTGATTCAGGGAATTAGGCAAAGCAAGATCGGATCGGACGAGTCAAAGACAGCCGAATAGTAGGGGCCGATACCAGTAACATGGGCGGCGGATAGCTAAGACAGCACTATCCGCGGGCAACAGTGCTGGCTATTCAGGCGTTCCAAAAGATACTGATCGACTTGCCGGTGCCGGAAGCACTGGGTGGTCATCATCACAGGAGGAGGTGCATATTTGAGCAGCGCGGCACGTTTCCAGAAGCTGTTTGAGCCAACACACATCAGGCGAATGGAACTCAAGAACCGTATTGTGATGCCGCCAATGGGTACGAACATGGGCACTTCTGACGGTCACGTTACAGAGGAAGTCAGGTGTCACTACAGGGAACGAGCGAAAGGTGGTGTCGGCCTGGTGATTGTAGAGACAACCTGTGTCGATTCGCCTGTAGGTAAGACTACCGCCTACCAGTTAGCCATAGATGACGATAGGTTCATCCCTGGTTTGAGCCGGCTGGCAGAGACTATCCACCAGCACGGGGCCAAAGCAGTGTTGCAGCTACAGCATGCAGGGAGAGGGGCCAAGTCATCGATTACTGGCATTCAACCAGTCGCCCCTTCGCCGGTTCCTATGCCCTACGGAACTTATGTGGCTTATGAAGGCGAGATGCCCAGGGAACTCACGGCGGGGGAGATCAAACAATTGGTTCGCAAGTTCGCCCAGGGAGCACAGCGGGCCAAGAGGGCAGGCTTCGATGGCATAGAGATCCACAGCACAGGCTACTACCTGATAGCTCAGTTCCTGTCTTCCACAGCTAATATCCGCCAGGATGAGTACGGAGGCAGTTTGAGAAATCGAGCCAGGTTTCTGTTAGAAATCATCGGAGCAATCAGAGGTGTGGTCGGAGGGGACTATCCCCTGCTATGCAAGATCAGCGTCATAGAATTCGGGCCTGGGTCGGGGATCACTTTCGAGGAGGGACAGCAATTTGCTCAAATGGCCGAGGAAGCAGGGGTCGACGCTCTGGAGATAGGTGGTATGGGGTGGGGTATCAGCCCTCATCTGCCCCCGTCGACTGCCGAACAGCCCGGGGCTCTCATCCCGATTGTGGAGGAGTTGAAGAAAGTGGTGAAAATCCCACTCATCGTGGCTAGCAGGATGACTCCACAGTTGGCGGAGAAGGTGCTGCAAGAGGGCCAGGCAGACCTCATTGCTATAGGCAAGGGCCTGATCGCTGATCCTGATCTCCCCAACAAAGCAGCATCAGGGCGAGTGGACGAGATCAGACCGTGTATAGGCTGCCTACGGTGCATCGATAATCAGACGGTCAAAGGACAGGGCATAATCTGTTCCGTTAATGCGGCGGCAGGCAAAGAACGACATTTTGATGAGATCAAGCCAGCCGAGAGAAGCAAGAGGGTGTTTGTGGTAGGTGGTGGCCCGGCCGGCATGGAGGCAGCCAGGCTAGCTGCACTAAGGGGTCATCACGTGACGCTCTACGAGAAGCAAGAGAAGCTGGGCGGACAATTGCTTCAAGCCATCGTCCCGCCGCACAAAGACAATCTTGTGGGTTTCATCGACTACATGAGGGCCCAAATGGTCAAGAGAGGCGTCAATATTAAGCTGGGCTTTGAAGTTACGGCTGGACTGATAGCGGAGGCCAGGCCAGACACCGTGGTCTTGGCCACAGGGGTAACCACTGCTATGCCTCGTATTTCAGGAATCGATAGCGCCAACGTCGTTACGGCCAAGGACGTGCTGAACGGCGCTGAAGTAGGGGACACGGTAGCTATTGTTGGGGGTGGGCTGGTGGGGTGTGAGACAGCCGAGTACCTGGCGCAACAGGGCAAGAAGGTAACGATTGTGGAAATGCTGGACGAGGTGGCAGGCCGGATGCCCCTGGCCCTGAGGAACCTGTTGCTGGCCAGGCTGGCCGACAAGGGAGTAGTGGTTCTGACGGGCATACAATGCCGGGAGGTGACGGGGGGAGGCCTGGTCATTATCACTAAGGAGAAGAAGGAGAAGACTATCGCCGCTGACAATGTGGTACTCGCCTCTGGTGATAGGCCGAATAGAGCGCTTCTGGAGAACCTTGAGAGCACTATACCTATTTACCCCATCGGGGATTGTGTCGAGCCCCGGGGGATAGCAGAAGCCGTCGCTGAAGGGTTTGGCGTTGGACTTGCTCTGTAGCAAGCCACTACCAGTGTCTGATTTCACAAACATGTCAGTGTGATGTCTGGTTGTGCAATGTATTATTTTGCCTATGGTCCATATCTCAGTCTGAAGTACATGGCAGAGCGCTGTCCTACCGCCAAGCCAAAATTCACGGCTATACTGCCAAACTACAAGATAATATTCACAGGCTGGTCAAGGAAGTGGCGCGGTGCAGTGGCCACCTTGCGAATATCCCAGGGGGCCAAGGTCAAAGGGGCAGTCTACGAAATCTCAGCCAAAGACCTGGAACTTCTGGACAAACATGAGGATTATCCCCGCACACATAACCGAATGAATGTGAAGGTGATAACTGCCGACGATGAATTTATCGAGGCAGTAACCTATATTAAGCCTCAACAGTCAGAAGAAGCGGCGCCTTCCCAGGAGTACCTGGCTATCATCCGTCAGGGCTACAAGGACTGGAGAATCGGGTGAGCCAGTGCAGTGAGAGACTTAGCAATAGAGCTACCCAGGCACGCAGGAATGACACACTGTGCGGCTGCTGCGACGACACTATGTCGGGGTCTGGAGGACTCAGGGGGGTGGTGACGCACTTTGCGCCCTCTGATGATGTTCAGTCGCCTTCCCTCAGTTGGTTAGCTACTTCCACGTAACAACCGAGATTCTTCTCCCGCCTCAGGCGGGCGGATCAGAATGACACTTATGGCACTGTCACCATGATCTTTCCTGAAGGGAAGGAGAAGGGTCTCATGTTACGAAGCACTACCCCTCTCATCTATCACTGGCAGCCAGTCGCTAACTCTTACCGGACTTTGCAGGATAGCCATGAATCTGTATATCGCTGTGTGTTTGACCGCGTACCGCGTTGTCGGCGTGAAGCCCCATTCCGGGTAACCCTCCCAGGTTATGGCAAAGTCTACGGCTTTGTTGTAGAAAGCCTGACCATCAAAGTCCTGGATTCCCACCCGTCGAACTGCCTCCCGCAAAAGCTCGAAGAAAGTGTACATGCTGTGGAACCCGCCAAGGTACCCCAAGCCGGAACTAATGATCTTATCGGCTGCTTCGGCGCGGTACCTGTACAGGATCTCCGTGGCTTTTGTGACCAGCGAATACCGCTCTCCCCACAACGGCGTGAAACTAATAACCAAGGATCCGTCAACGGCTTTCCAGCCGCACATCTTAACCAGGTAGTCTTGGGCGGCAGCTACTGCATCTGTGCCAATGAGGACTGCCTTTGTGTTCTTAGCTCGAAACTCTATCACGAAAGTGCCCATTGCCATAGGGACGTTGGGAATAACCACATAATCGCAGCTTTCTACCTTTCTAACCTCGCCAGACCACGTAATCGCTCCCATGGGAGACAACAAGCCAGCAACGTACTGAAACTGATCCGTGTGAGCCTGGCAATAGTCTTTTACTCCTTTCTCCCCATCTACGGCGTAAGGCTCATTCCAGCTTACAAGGCCGATCTTGCGAGGCCCCTTCGAGTAATCCCAAGGCTGTTCACTGATCCATTTCAGTAGGGACTTCATGGCATAGGCAGGAGGGTATGAGAAGCAAAAGGCCCATCCCGGTGGGTCTACCAAGGTTTGAGTGCTCGGCATGACAGCTAATGGTACACCGTCTCTTTTGGCAAAGGGTTCCAGTATTTCCGCTGCGTCCGGCAAACAAACGACGATGACTTGTGCTCCTCGCTTCCTGACCAGGTCATAGGCAGGTATATACCTGGAGGCGTCCGCCTTGGTATCACAGGTGATGACCTTTATCTTTGCCCCCGGTATGAGGTGTTCATCATTGTAATATCTGACAAGATCTTCGAGCAACAAGGTGAAATGGACGAGGACCGGTGCCCCTGGTCCCGTAACATCCGTAATGTACCCGATCCGGATAGTCGGCCCTGCCTCAGTTTTGCCGATGCAGCCAGAACTAAAGGTGACCAGTAGGACTAAGACCAGAAAGCAAGCTACAGCCCTATCCCTTATGCCAGCCATATCTTCTTCTTTAGCCAATGAGGCTGTTTCTTGACGTGGTTCACGCTATCATTACTCTGTGCAACTTTGTTTCCTTGCTCCTATTCATACGTACTATACATCGTCATACGAGGTATGTCAAACCCCGTCTGCCTTACCTCTTGCCATCTCCATGAATCTCAGTTACACGGGCTGGGCTTGGTGGTTGCGCCTCAACAGAAACAGTGTCAATGACCAGCAGCGGGAAAGGGATTTTGGCTGAAATCACGCTCTTGCCGCTCCTGGCACTTCTGAATGATGGGCGGCGGTATGGGGTGGCTGGATCAGATTCACCTCAGCCACCCCTTTGGTCTCTCACCCCGTGGCGCAATCGCAGGCGATTCTACTATGCGTCTGCGCAAGTAAGATAGGGCTTAAGGAGGACTGACGCAAGAGGCAGTTAACGTGTCGCAGGACAAATAAGGCAAGGCATTCAATGTCGCCGAGCTGTGTTCTCGCTACACTGAACCGTCAACCCTTGAAGCCACTCTCTCCCACGCAGGCCCCCAGTCGGGCCGCCAGGTTGGTATATCGGTGCTGTACCTTGCTGTTCTTAATAGCCATATAGATGGCGCGCTTGTTGCCCACCAGCACCACCAGTTTCTTACCTCTGGTTATAGCTGTATACAGCAGATTGCGCTGCAGCATAACATAATGCTGGGTCAGAATAGGCACTATTACCGCCGGATATTCACTGCCCTGGGACTTGTGAATGGAGATGGCATAGGCCAGCACCAGCTCATCCAGCTCGTTCCAGTCGTAGCTCACCGACCTATCCTCAAACCTGACCTGGAGGCTTTGATCCTCCAAATTCATCGTCTCTATGCGGCCAATATCCCCATTGTAGACGTCTTTATCGTAGTTGTTCCTGATCTGCATCACTTTGTCGCCAATCCGGAAGACCCTCCCCCCACGGGCAACTTCCCGCCCGGAGGGGTTGAGGAGGTTCTGAAGTTCGGCGTTCAGATTGGCAACACCCACCACGCCTTTGTGCATCGGCGTCATCACCTGGATATCGTCCACGGGGTTCAGGTTGAAAGCCCGTGGCAGCCTGGTAGCGCAAAGTTCCTTCACCAGCTCCAGCACCTTTTCCGGCTCCTCCCTCTCAATGAAATAGAAATCGGTGGCCTCCTCTTTGCCCGACTTGATCTCAGGAAACTTCCCGCTGTTGACCCGGTGTGCATTGACCACGATTAGACTCTCCTGCGCCTGTCGAAAAATGTGATTGAGCCTGGTCGTCTCCACGCATCCTGAAGCAATGATGTCCTTCAATATGTTGCCTGGCCCCACCGACGGAAGCTGGTCAATGTCCCCGACCAGTAGCAGGCTGGCTGCTGGCGGTATGGCCTTCAAGAGGTGATTCATGAGCAGGATGTCCAGCATTGACGCCTCATCGATTATAACCAGGTCAGCGTTCAAAGGATTATCTTCGTTCCGCCTGAAACCGCCCTCGGAGCGGCTGTACTCCAGCAGGCGATGGATGGTCTTCGCCTCCATGCAGGTGACCTCTGACAGCCTCTTAGCCGCCCTTCCCGTAGGCGAGGCCAGCACAACGCGCTGCCCGCCAATCCCCAGTATCTGAATAAGGCTTTTCACCAGCGTTGTCTTCCCCGTCCCCGGCCCCCCAGTGAGCACCAGTGCCTTTTTCTGGATGGCTTTTCTCAAGGCCTCTCTTTGCATGTCAGCCAGCTTTATGCCGCTAGTCCGCTGCGCAGATTCAATAGCCCTTTCCAGATCAAGATGCGGAAGCTGTTTGGGCCACTTCAGTAAGGCCGTCAGCCTCCTGGCCACGTTCATTTCAGCCACATGAAGCGGCGTCAGGTACACAGCCCTGTCCCCCTGTCCCTCCTCAATTACTACCCGCCCCTGCACGGAGAGCGATGTCAGCGCCCTATCCAGAACCTCTCTCTCCACTTCCAGCATCGAAGCCGCCTGGTCTATCAGCTCTTCGTAAGGGCAATAGGTGTGCCCGTCGCTGACCAGTTCATTGAGCAGGTGGATGATGCCAGCCTCAGCCCTCGTCTGGGAGGCAGGGTCAATGCCCATAGCGCGGGCAATTCTGTCCGCCGTCTTGAAGCCGATACCGCTGATGTCCAGCGCCAGCCGGTAGGGGTTCTCCTTGACTATCGCTATAGCCTTATCGCCGTAGGCTCTGTATATCTTGGCGCTGTAGGCAGGCCCTACTCCATGCCCCTGAAGAAATACCATGATGTCCCTGACCTGCTTCTGGCCCTGCCAGGCCTTGACGATCCGCTGTGCCCTCACCGGCCCGATGCCATCCACCTCCTGAATCCTCTGCACGCCTTCCTCGATAGCCTCCAGGGTCTCTATTCCAAAGGTGGCTACCAGCCTTCTGGCCAGTTCCGGGCCAATACCCGGCACCAGCCCTGAGCTAAGGTATTTCTCAATGCCGGTGATGGTTGACGGCAGCACCGTAAGGCAGCTTTCCACCCGGAACTGCCTCCCGAACTTGGGATCGACGGTCCACTCCCCCTTCACCCGCAGCGTCTCGCCAGGGGTGGGAGACAGAATATTTCCTACTATGGTGGCCAGTTGCGGGCCGTCGCCCACGCGGAGTTTGGCCACAGTGAAGTTATTGTCCTCATTGAAATACACTATCCGATCGAGGACGCCTTCCAGGCTGGAGCCGTCGCTGCCTCTCGTCTTGACGCTCTTGGCCACACGTTTTATCCCCCGCAGCAACTACTATAGCAGATAACCGCGTTTTCCAGAAAATGGGCGTGGGATTCTTGCCACGCAAAGGCGTAAGCTGAGCGCTGAAGAATCCGGTGTCGATAGAGTATTCCGACCAAGACCAAGATAACGAAAGGGAGGGGCAAGCCCCTCCCCTACTGTCGTCTAATACAGACAGTCCAATCTGCTCAGGACGCCTCACACGGAGACGGACGCCTCCTTTTTTCTGGAAAACGAAACGTTGCCCCGCTTGGCATCAACGACGACCGTGTCACCATCCTTGAACCCGCCCCTCAGCACTTCCACCGCTAGAGGGTCCAGAACGAGACGCTGGATAGTGCGCTTCAGGGGCCGCGCCCCGTAGACTGGATCATAGCCCTCTTTCACCAGGAATTCTTTGGCTGCCGGCGTAAGCTCGATGTCAATGTGCCGGTCGGCCAGCCGTTTCTTCAGGCTGGCAAGCTGGATATCCACAATCTTCATCAGGTGTTCCCGCGTGAGCTGATGGAAGATTATCACCTCGTCCACCCGGTTGAGAAACTCGGGGCGGAACTGGGCTTTCAGGGCCTCCATCACCCGCCGCTTTATCTCCGCATCCTGACCGGGGCCAAGGTCTACAATCCACTGGCTGCCCAGGTTACTGGTCATGATAAGCACCGTATTGTGAAAGTCCACCGTGCGGCCATGCCCGTCAGTCAGCCGACCGTCATCCAGTATCTGAAGCAGCACATTGAAGACATCTGGGTGAGCTTTCTCTATCTCGTCCAGCAGTATGACGCTGTAAGGCTTGCGCCGTACCGCCTCGGTCAGTTGCCCCCCCTCCTCATACCCCACATATCCAGGAGGAGCACCGATGAGGCGGGAGACGGTATGTTTCTCCATGTACTCCGACATATCCAGCCGCACCATGGCCCGCTCGTCATCAAAGAGGAACTCCGCCAGCGCCCGCCCCAGCTCCGTCTTGCCGACGCCGGTCGGCCCCAGGAAAATGAAGCTGCCCAGGGGCCGGTTCGGGTCCTGAAGGCCAGCCCGGGCGCGGCGGATGGCGTTGGCCACGGCCGTCAGGGCTTCGTCCTGGCCCACTACCCGGAGGTGCAGCCGATCTTCCATCTGGAGCAGCTTCTGGATTTCACCCTCCATCAGACGGCTCACCGGTATACCCGTCCAGCGGGACACTACCTCAGCCACATCCTCCTCATCCACCTCCTCTTTCAGCAAACGCTGCCCTTTCTTGGCCGAAAATTGCTCGTCTTTCTCTTTTAACTGTCTTTCCATCTCCGCCAGCGCACCGTATTTCAACTGGGCTGCCTGCTCATAGTTGGCGGATCGCTCCGCAAGCTCTATCTGATGGCGAACCTGCTCTATCCTCTCTTTAAGCTGTTGCAACGCCTGGATATCCTCTTTCTCCGCCTGCCACTGAGCGTTGAGACGGGTGCTCTCCTCCTTCAGATTGGCCAGCTCTTTCTCTAGCTCGGCCAGCCTATCTCGGGAGGCATCGTCCTTCTCTTTCTTGAGGGCCTCTCTCTCAATTTCTAACTGCATCACGCGGCGGTTCACCTCGTCCAGTTCCGCTGGCAGGCTGTCTATCTCGATGCGCAGCTTGGAAGCGGCTTCGTCTACCAGGTCTATGGCCTTGTCGGGCAGAAAGCGATCACTGATGTAGCGGTGAGACAGCACCGCGGCGGCCACCAGAGCAGAGTCCTTGATGCGCACGCCGTGGTGGACTTCGTAGCGCTCCTTCAGGCCACGCAGTATGGAGATGGTGCCCTCTACAGAAGGCTCGCCAATCAGCACCGGCTGGAAGCGCCTCTCCAGAGCGGCATCCTTTTCTATGTGCTTGCGGTACTCATCCAGGGTGGTAGCGCCAATGCAGTGCAGCTCACCGCGGGCCAGCATGGGCTTGAGCATGTTGGAGGCATCGATAGCGCCTTCGGCCGCTCCAGCGCCCACTACCGTATGCAGTTCGTCAATGAACATTACCACCTGACCTTCGGATTGCTGGATCTCCTTCAGCACCGCTTTGAGCCTCTCCTCGAACTCGCCACGGTACTTGGAGCCTGCGACCAGTGCCCCCAGGTCCAGAGCCACAATCCGCTTGTTCTTCAAACCTTCGGGAACATCACCTCGCACAATCCGCTGGGCCAGGCCCTCAGCAATCGCCGTCTTACCCACCCCTGGCTCGCCAATGAGCACAGGGTTATTCTTGGTACGTCGGGACAGCACCTGGATCACCCGCCTGATCTCATCATCCCGTCCAATAACCGGATCGAGTTTGCCCCGTCGGGCCATCTCGGTCAGGTCACGGCCATATTTCTCCAGGGCCTGGTATTTGCCTTCGGGGCTGGCATCTGTCACCCGCTGCCCGCCGCGTATTGAGGCCAGCACCTGGTAAATGCGATCCCTGGTTATCCCGTAGCCCTTTAGCAGACGGCCAGCAGCACCAGCATCCAGTTCCACAATGGCCAGAAGCAAGTGTTCCGTGCTGATGTACTCGTCCTTGAAGGTGGCCGCCTCTTTCTCAGCACCTTCCAGGACCTGGCCCAAATTTTGGGACGGAAAGGCTCGTGCTGGCTCATGGGCCCGCGGTAAGCGCTGTAGCTCGCCCGATAGCTGTTGCTTAACCTGAGCAGCATCCACTCCCAGCTTGCCCAGGATTTGAGGAACAACACCGCCCTCCTGGTCAACCAGAGCATAGAGCAAATGCACCACCTCAATCTGGGTGTGATTTCTTTCTGCTGCCAGTTTCTGGGCAACCGCAATAGCTTCCTGGGCCTTCTCCGTAAATCTGTTTATATCCATAACCTTACTCCTGGGGCCGGGTTGGTCAGGCTTTGTCTGGTCAACCCAGCGGTTAGATTTCTACCACCTTCTATAATCTAGACAAGACCTCCTTACTACATTTTTACCATTCTGTTGCTTGATAACCCCAAAGGAAAGCCAGCCAATACAGGCAGATTGTGCCTTCCGTATACCACGGGAAGCAGAACCATAAGCTCTCTCTTGGTGAAGTCCGCCAATCCTTGACGGATTGCCCCTCGGTGAATCACCACTCCCTCTTCTCCTCTCTATTTCCCACGGACGAAAAGCCGAGGA
Organism: Chloroflexota bacterium; assembly: GCA_016876035.1. Classification (GTDB taxonomy): domain Bacteria; phylum Chloroflexota; class Dehalococcoidia; order UBA2247; family RBG-13-53-26; genus VGOE01. The sequence goes on along the minus strand of VGOE01000003.1, from coordinate 23,546 downwards.
GCTACTAACTTGCGTAGCTCTTCAATGACCAAGATGCCACCCGCCATCAAAACAACGACTCCCCAGTCCCCGAAGCCTAAAGGCACGGTATGGAATAGCCTCTGGAACGGTGGGGCATAGATGACCATTGCCTGCAGTATGATAGCCAGCCCTATTCCACCAAGAAGCAAGCGATTGCTGAATAGACCCAGCTTGAAAAGAGACTGCTGATCAGAACGGGCGTTGAGGGCGTTGAACCACTGGAAAGCTACCAGCATACAGAAAGCAATTGTCCGGGCTTCTTCCAGCCCCACCCGTGGTAACTCCCACCGGAAGATGAGGAAGGTCCCCAAGGACATGAACAGGGCAATAAAGGCGATTCTCCACAGCATCCCCTTATAGACGATTCCTGCCTTGTGCCGCCGCGGCGGTTCTTCCAGCACGTTACTGTGCTTGGGTTCCAGACCCAGCGGTATGGTGCACACACCATCAGTAACCAGGTTGATCCACAGAATCTGGACAGCGACCACGGGCAAGGGAAAACCAGCCAAGATAGCGATGAGCCAGGTAAATATCTCACCCGCACTCGTGCTCAGAAGATAGAAAACAGAACGACGGATATTGCCGAAAATAACCCTTCCCTCCTCCACCGCAGCAACGATGGAGGCAAAGTTATCGTCGGTGAGCACCATATCCGAAGCTTCACGCGCCACATCGGTGCCTTTAATGCCCATGGCTATCCCGATATCGGCTGCTCTCAGTGCAGGGCCATCATTCACTCCATCTCCGGTCACAGCCACAGTATATCCCCTCGACTTCATGGCATTGACTATTCTCAGTTTGTGTATAGGCTCAACGCGGGCGAAGACGGAGATGCGCTCTACCCTGTTGTTGAGTTCTTCATCACTCATCTGGCCCAGTTCCAGGCCGGTCACCGCTTCGCCAGGAGGAAGGCTAAGTTCTTCGGCAATGGCTACCGCCGTCGCCTTCTGGTCACCGGTTATCATCATTACCTTAATACCAGCGCGTTTACAGTCGGCAACCGCCTTCTTAGCCTCCTGTCGGGGAGGATCAATCATTCCCACCAGGGCAACCAGGGTCAGAGAGCCATCAAGATGTTCATGAGAGAGCTGCTCCGGGGCAGGAGAACAGTCGGCATAAGCCAGCGCCATCACTCGCAGCGCTTTCGATGCCATCTGCAGGTTTTTCTGCTCAATATCATCCTTCTTCTCGGCGGATAGTTCATGTGGAACCCCGTTTTCGAGTATCCGCCGGCTCATCGCCAGCACCTTGTCTACCGACCCCTTCACATAAACCACTGCCAGGCCATCCTGACAGGGATGGAGAGTTGCCATGTAGCGCTTCTCGCTCGAGAAGGGCAGTTCGGCCAGTCGCGGCTGCTCCTCCTGCAATGCCTTCTGACTCAACCCCGCCTTAAGGGCAGCCACCAGTAAGGCTCCCTCGGTGGGATCACCAAGAAGTTGGTGCTTATCACCATCTGATTTCAGCGTCGAGTCATTACACAAGGCGCTGATTCTAAGAGCCAGGGAAAGGCTTTCATCCTTTTGAGGGTCAATTTTCTGACCGTTTTCCAGAAACTCCCCCTCTGGGCGGTATCCAGCCCCAGTGATTTCTATCGTCCTGCCACAAAGGTATACCTGGCGAAGCGTCATCTCGCTTTCGGTTAGCGTGCCCGTCTTGTCTGAGCATATGGCGGTAACGGCACCCATTGTCTCCACCGCCGTCAATTTCCGGATAAGGGCGTGCCTTTTTGCCATTCGTCTCATCCCCAAAGCCAGGACTACAGTCACCATGACCGGGAGACCTTCCGGAATGGCGGAAACGGCGGCGGCTACGGCCAGGGTGAACATCTCTTCAAGGCTATACCCCTCAGCCACCCCGATGAGGATAAGCACTGCAATAATGCTGAGCACCAGAATCCCGATATAGCGCCCCAGCCTCGCCACATTTCGCTGGAGGGGAGTGGGTGGGGGCTTGGTCTCCTGCACCCGGGCGGTAATCTTCCCAATTTCGGTATTCATGCCGGTAGCAGTGACCACGGCCACTCCACGGCCATTGACCACGGCACAGCCCATGTGTGCCATATTGCCCATGTCAGCTACCGTTGCCTCACCATCAATAGCGCCGATGAATTTCTCCACCGGAACGGATTCGCCGGTAAGGATGGACTCGTCCACTGATAAATTGGCCGCCTCAATAAGCCTGGCGTCCACGGGAACCTTGTCTCCGGCTTCAAGTAGAATGACGTCACCGGGGACCAACTGGCTGGCAGAAATCCTGGTAACGGTACCCTGCCTTAGCACCTTGGCATGGGGCACAGCCAGCCGTTTGAGAGCTTCCATAGCCCGTTCGGCGCGGCTCTCCTGCACGAAACCGATGATAGAATTGATGGTGACCACAGCCAGTATCACGGCGGCGTCGGTAGGCTTGTGCATGGCGGCCAGTTCAACTACGGCGGCAACAAGCAGGATATAGATGAGAGGGCTGGCGAATTGACGCAAGAAAACAAGGAAGGGCGAGGTCTTGCCCTTTTCCGTAAGCTCATTTGGCCCATACTGATGCAGTCGCTTCTGGGCTTCGGTCTCCGAAAGACCAGATGGATCCGAATCGAGGGTTCTTAAGGTCTCCTCGATACCAAGGTTATGCCATCTTGCCGGCTTATTGTTACTTTCCATACTTCATCACTCGCTAGGCGGACCTCTAACGTCTGAAAACTGACCTTACCGCTCCGGAGCCAGCACAGCCGCCCACGAAGTCAAATCTCTCCAGAAGCGAGGTGCTCAACCTACAGGTTCCTCAGAGATAGATAACGTCCTCAGGATGGCCGAGGGAGTGGAACAGGAGCAGGTAGTCCCTCAAGTGACGGGTGATAAGAAAATTCTGCCTGACATGTTCCCTGCCGTTCTGCCCTAGCCACCTGGCATACTCCTGATTGGTAAGAAGTTGCCTGATGGCATAGGCTGTCCCTTCAATGCCGTGGGAAAGGAGACCGGTGAATCTATTCTTCACCTGAAGCGGTATCCCCCCTACGGCAGAGGCCACCACAGGCTTTGATTTCCACAGGGCTTCGCTCACAGTGAGGCCGAAGCCTTCTTTCAATGATTTTTGCACCACCACAGTGCTACCCCTTTGCAGTGCGTTGATCTCTATGTCACTACCAGGCGGAATTAACAGCACATGGATATCGGGATCACCCTCCGCTCTGTCCTTTACCTCAGCCAGCACCTTGTCTGACCCAGGATCATCGGTGGCAGTGCCACCAGCCAACACGAGTGTTGAGCCTACGCTTTTCTTAACCATCTTAAAAGCCTGAATGACGCCCACGGGATCCTTGAGATAGTCGAAGCGGGAGACCTGGGTGACTATTGGCTTATCCTTTGGGATGCCATACTTGGACAGGACAGCATCAATGGCGTCCTGGGGAAGTTCCTTGTTCTTGTCGCTCAAGGGGTCTATGGACGGTGAGACGAGAAACTGACGTATGGGAAGCTCACGGGAGAAGGATGGAGAGGAGAAGACTGCCGCATCATACTGGACTACAAAGGGAAGGAGGAAGTTCCACACTTCCTCGTTAGGCCTGGAAACGTCGATATGACATCTCCATATCCATTGCTTCCCTATCTCCTTCTTCCTTTTGACGAGTGCCGCCGGCTGGGGATCATGGACGAAGATGACGTCTCCTTGCAGGCTCAACTCCTGAATGTTCTTCTCGCTTATTTCCAGAAAGACAGAGAAGTCCTGGGGGGAAATCTGTTCTGCCCTGCCATGGAGGGCATTGTGAAATTTCTTGGTTACCTGGAAGAACTCCTCGCTGCCCTTAATAACATTCCAGTGAGCATTCACTCCTAATTGCCCCAGAAGGGGCACCATACGGCTCAAAATCTCAGCCACGCCACCACCACTGAAGGTGGAGTTTATGTTCTGGATTACCTTTCCTGAGAGCTTGCTGGCCAGCAGCCGTAACTCCTCAATAGTGCTGCGGCCAACAATGGCCTCGTAGTCGGAAATCCTTACTTGATGCGTTTTTCGATAATCCGTATCAGTGACGATCTCAGTCCCTCCAGCGTATAGTTATAGGGGTCGAGCCGGGCGATCTCCCCCGCAAGCTCCTTGTCACCCAGGCTCTCTTCTATCCAGATGGAGAAATCGTTTGAGCCTCTGCTTAACCGCAGTCTGGACTCAAAAACATGGAAGTAAAGAGCGCCAAGGCTGATTTTTCGCAACGCTTCCACAAACTCCCTCAGGTCGCGGACAACATAAGGGGTGGACAGAATTGCGCTCACTGACTTAATGAAGTGAAACTCTCTCCCCTCCGGAGCGTTTCGGTGGCCATCGCCATACTGGGCTTCCAGGGTCAGGTGTTCCTCAATGATGGCGACCAGTCTCTCTCGCAGAGCTCCCAGGGCGGCGAATTCAAAGGTATCAATAGCCGCGAGTCTCTCTCCCAAAACCTCATTGCCGAGGGCGTCCCTTACCCAGAGGGCAAAGTCGTTAGCAGGCTCAGGGGTGAGGTAGTGATGCTCCTCCAGAAACTGATGGGTATGATAGTAGATGATCGGGTCAGGTACCGTTTTCAGAATGGTTGCTAGCTCCTGGAGGTTTTTCGCCGTTAGCCCGGTCAGCTCCTTGAGGTGAACCCTGGAGTAGAAACGGAACGGCTCCTTCGCCTTTTTCAGCGGCCGCCCATAGTTTATTACGGTAGAATGCATCAGTTTGCTGTTTGGGATAAGAACGGTGCTTTCATCCAGGGCTTTGATTTTGGTGTTTCTCCAGTCCATTTCCATAACGTAGCCTTCCTCACCGGTCTCCAGCTTAATGTAGTCGCCGACCTTAATATGTCCGGTGGCGCTGAGCTGAAACCAGGCGAAAAGGTTAGGGAGTGCTCCCCTGGAGGCTAGCAACGCGGCTATGGCTGCTATGGCTATGACCAGCAACACAGGGCTTGTGGGTGCTCCCCAGACATCCAGCAGCATCAATCCTGCCACAATTAGAATAACAACGCGGGCCACGTTGTTGCTGAGAGAGATAACGTTCCGGGGAAGCTTCCACCTCTCTCCGTAAAACGGGATGAACTTGCCAGCCAGATTGAGAGCAGTGAGGCCAAGGGAGAGGATCAAAAGGGTCCACAAGCCATCTGCTGCGTCATCCTTCCACCTCGTGGATAAATCCGATACTGCCACTGCCAACCCAGCGCTTATCAGCAGACACCAAAGAATCGAAGGCCCTCTGAGGGCCTGGAGCAGGAGCTCGTCGCCCTGCCACTGGATTTTCTCCATCCACCGCTTGAGAGCGCTGTAGCCAACCTGTCTCAACCAGACTGTGGCAATAAGGGTGGCCAGGAAGACAGCCACAGGGATAACTGCATCGTGCCAGGTAAATTCCGTCATTTTCTGCCTTTTTACAGATCAAGCAGCATGCTCAAGAATCTCTCCACGTCATGTGGTGACCTTAAGAAATAGCGCGCCACGGTGCTGTCATTCTCTCCACCCACGAATACGGTGAGGCCATCTCCGTAGCGTTCAATAGCTCTAAAGCCATCCTCGTCGGTTAAGTCATCACCCAGATAGATAGGCAACAGCCCGCTTCTCCTCCCCCCTTTGCCATATCTCCTCATAAGCAATTTTATGGCTTTGCCCTTATCCCAGTCTACCGCTGGCCTTACCTCGTGAACCTTTTTCCCCGAAGTAACCTTGATCATCCCCGATAGGCGAGGTACGTGCAGGATGCGTTCGAAGATGGTTTTGGCTTTCTCCACTTCCTTTTCCTCCACCCGGCGGTAGTGCACGCTCAAGCTAAGACCCTTGTCCTCAACTAGAGAACCTCTCACCGTAGCCAGCGCCTTGCTCAATGCCTGGTGTATCAGGCGCAACACAGGCTTCATCTCCTCCGCCAGCGGGTTGATAAAGCTAATGCCCGGCCCCTCGATTTCCAGCCCGTGGTTGCCAGCATAGACAATGCTCTCGATGCCGACCCTGTGCTTGAGATCCGATAGCGCCCGACCGCTGATGATGCCAACTGTGAAGCGGTGCCGGTGAGCCAAAGCTCGCAGAAGTCGCCTCGTTTCTGCTGGCAAGTCTGCCAGCTCCGGCCTATCCACGATAGGCGTAAGGGTGCCATCGTAGTCAGAGAAAAGTAGCACACCCCGTGCGGCTTTGAGGCGCTGGGCAACCTCAGGCCAAACAGAGAAGAGATGCTGCAATGGTCATTCTCCAAATTCAAATTTCACCAGCTCCGATATTATGGCCGCGGCCCATTTGTAGATATTGTTCTCTTGCACCACCTGCCGCATTTTCCGCATCCGTCTCTGTCTCTCTGACTGGGGCATCTCCAGTGCCTTATTGATAGCTTCAGCGAAATGGTCAGTGGCATAGGGATTCACCAGCAGGGCATCGGTCAGTTCCCTGGCAGCCCCCGTGAAGGGGCTGAGGATGAGCACACCGTCCTCATCGAAGCGGCTGGCCGCAAACTCTTTGGCTACCAGATTCATCCCGTCGTGCAGCGAACTGACGACGCAGAAACTGGCAATGCGGCGTAGTGCCATCAGCGTGGTGGGCGACAGGTGCTCACGAAGGTAGATCACCGGCCTCCAGTGCCCGAAGGCATGCTTCCAGTTCACTTCCTCTATTAGGTTATCTATCTCTTCGTTCAGCCTCTTATAAGCGCCTATGTGACTGCGGCTAGGGACGCCCGCCTGAATGAAGACCACTCGTTCTTTGTAACCAGGATACTTCTCCAAGAAACGATCAAAGGCCCGCAGCCTGTCCGGGATGCCTTTGGTGTAGTCGATGCGATCCAGGCCAAGGCCCACCAGTTCATCTCGCAGACCCAGCCTGCTCTTTAACCTTCTAATCTCTGTTGTTATGTCTTCTCCTTGGGCCTCCCTCGAGATGTCCTCAAAGTCAACGCTAATAGGGAAAGGACAAACTGTAGTCTTCTTGCCGCCTCTATTGACCTCGTACCTTTCCCGGTCTACCCGCGTTTCCAGCGCCCGATCTACAGTATCCAAGAAATTGTTGCAGTGGTAGCGGATGTGGAACCCCAGCAGGTCATTTCCCAGCAGCCCCTCGAGGATTTCCTTTTGCCAGGGGCAGATGCGGAAGGCTTCCGGGTTAGGCCAGGGAATATGCCAGAACTGGGCAATTATGACGTTGGGGTTCTTCTCCTTGATGAATCTAGGTAAGAGTGTTAAATGATAGTCCTGCACAAAGACAAAGGCTCTCCTGTCCGCTACTTCATCAAGGATGTTATCGGCGAAAAGCTGGTTCACCTCTTTATAAGTCTCCCAGTCAGATTCGTTGAACATTGGGCGAGTATAGGATATGTGGCACAGCGGCCAGAGAGCTTCATTGGAGAAGCCAAAGTAGTAGCCGTCCTCTTGCTCCTTGGAGAGCCACACCCGCCTTAAGGAATATCGGGGCTCCTCCGGAGGGACAGCGACCTTATTTTGCTCGTCAACCACCTCGCGGTCAGCATCGCCGCTACCATGAGCTATCCAGGTTCCTCCGCAAGCCTGCATCACCGGATCGAGGGCTACCGTGAGCCCACTGGCCGGCACCTCGCACTTGATCTCAGAGCCGGCGTAAACATGGATATAGGGCTCCCTGTTGGATACGACGATGAAAAGGTAATCGCCGAGCTTAGTCCTTACCAACTCTCGCAGACTTTCCTTCGTCCACATTGCCCACCCCCTATCCTTCTCCCTCCGGCCATGTAGGGGGGAGAGGGGTATTGCCGAAGTAGACCTTGGTATGAGGCCACGGTATCTCGATGCCTTCCTCATCGAAGGCTTTCTTCACCCTTTTGCGGATTTCCCCCATCACCGCCCACTGCTGGATCGGCTTGGTGTCACCCACGACCTTGAGCTCAATGCCTGAGGCTCCAAGGTTGTCAACTCGCAGTACCTCCGGGGTCTTGAGAATCAGAGGCGCCCACTGCGGGTCTGCCGCCATCTCCCCGCAGACCCGGTTAATGACCGCAATGGCGCGGTCCAGGTCTGTTCCGTAGGCAACACTGATGTTCAGGTTGACCCGAGACCACTCCTTGGTGAAATTGCTGGCTACCCTTATCTCTCCATTGGGCACCGAATGAACGATGCCATCCATGTCCCTGAGTACCGTGCGTCGCAGGTTGATCTGCTCTACCAGGCCTCGCTTGTCAGCTATACCGACCACATCGCCCACGCGATATTGGTTCTCCAGTACTATGAAAAGGCCAGCAATGATATCCTTGATCAGGCTCTGAGCACCAAAGCCGACGGCGATACCGATTACCCCAACCCCCGCCAGGGCAGGAGCGATGTTTATGCCCACCTCAGACAAGATGATGAAGATGGCTATCAGGATGATGAAGACCTGCCCTGTAGCTACCAATACACGGGTCAGAGTCTGCGTCCTCTTTTGTATCTCCTCTTCAGGTTGTCCCGTAGCCTCCCTGAGCACAAAGGCTTTTATGCCACGAGGCAGAGCGATGCCGAGGAAGAAAAGCACAGCCACTGAAATGAAGATGACAAGGCCAATACGTGTTCCATGTTTCACCAGCCAGTCCTTAATCCCCTCTGTTTCAATGTCAAATAGTCCCAAGCAGCCCAGCAGCGCTAAGAAGGCAGCGATGACTGGCGTAAGTAATCTGAGGAAACCAATAATCCAGTCATCCAGGGCGGTGGCGGTTTTAGGGGCCACCTCCAGCTTGAACCACCGAAACAGGGCGTCTAACAGCGTTGCGCCTCCGTAAGCTGCCAGGACATAGAATGCTACATAGAAACCTCTCCTGATTTCGAAGTCTGCAGATTCCTTCCAGGGGAGGGAAAGGACAGAAAAATAGATCCCCGCCAAGACTATGCCTACGAGAACAGGCCATTGCAGAGCCTCTACCAGCATGTTGTCCAGGACTGTCGTCGTCTTGGCTGCCAGCCGGCGCGCTAAATGCCGCAGGCTGTAATAAAAGAGTCCGGCAGCAAGGAAAGTGGGCAGAGCAATAGCTAGTGCAATAAGTACGTCTCGCATTTCAACATCTTGTGTTAGCATCAGGCACCTCTTTGTCGCCGACAGTTAGGCTTCGTCACCAAACACACAAATTCCCAGAGTAGCATAATGTTGTTATCCGCAAAAAATCGATGTCTTGCGTTATGACTGGACAATACCTGTGATTTACCCGGAGGCTTCGCTAATACCAGGGCTTTGCCATAGGTGCATTCTACCACCCTTATGGCCCTGATTCAAAAGCCTTTTCGGCAATGCCTGCAAGATACGACTCCCATAGAGACTCATGCCTCTCTGTAAGCGAAAAACTAGCGTCGCTGAGGGCCCATAGAGTAACCGTAGCGTGAACCAGGGCGAAAAAAGTCAGGGCGGCAGTATCCAGGTCTATATCCTTTCTGACGTGTCCCGATCTCACGCCCTGGGCCAGGATCTCCGCGATGCGCCCTATGTAGCGGTTCACAACTTCAAACATCCTCTTTCGCAGGTCTTTGTCGGCCAGACGAAGGGTCTCAGCAACCACTAACAAGGAGACACCGCGCCGCTGCTCCACGTAGGACAGGTGAGCCTTGAGCACATTTTCCAAGCTCTGTACCGGCTCTCGCTCCTCAGAAGCAGCTCGCTCCACCATCTCCATCAGCGTTTTCTCAACATCCTCAATGAGAAATAGGAGGATTACCTTCTTGCTGGCAAAGTGCCGGTAGATATCGGCCTCTGAAATGCCTACTTCCTTGGCTATCTCGCGAATGGTCAGGGCCTCTATACCCCGAGCAGTAACAATGCTGCGTGCAGCCTCCACAATTTGCTGCTGCCGGATTTCGCTGGTCTCTCTAATCTGACTCATACAGGCCCCTGACCAATTCTGCTTATCCCCTACTAGTGCTTCGTAACATGAGACCCTTCGCTACGTTCAGGGTGACAGGTCCGCAGGTGTCATTCTGATCCGCCCGCCTGAGGCGGGAGAAGAATCTCGGTTGTTACGCGGAACTAGCACCTCCGACGAATGTCTGAGTCTCAAGCGGCCCAGATCTTTGCGTCCCCTTGAACTGGATATTGACAGGCAAACAATTAGGTGCTAGCATGTAAGTGATCATACACTTACATACACGATTTGTCAAGCATCCCTTTGAAGAGGAGGCATTGGCATGAGAATCTCGCTCGACGCCAAGGAGCTATCAGATAAGTGGTATAACGTCATCCCCGACTTGGGGTTCAAGCTGCCCCCACCAATGAGTCCCAGCGGCTACCCCCTGAGCCCGCATGACCTTAGATCACTAGCCCCATTGGCCATCATTCAGCAGGAATTGGACACGGGGGAACGATTCATGCTTATCCCCCATGAGGTTCGCCAAGTGTATTCCGAATGGAGGCCGACGCCTCTCTTCCGAGCTGAGAGGTTCGAAAAGAGACTGGGAACGCCTGCTCGAATCTTCTACAAGTACGAGGGTGGTAGTCCGTCAGGCAGCTACGAGTTCAATACTGCCGTGGCCCAAGCATACTACGCGAGCCGCGAGGGTGCAAAAGGCATTGTTACAGCCACGGCGAATGGAGAATGGGGTGCCTCGCTGGCCATCGCCTGCAATTACTTCAACATCCGCTGCAAAGTGTACATGGTTAGGGCCAGCTTTGAGGAGAAGCTCTACGGGCGAGCCATCATGGAGATACTGGGAGCCGAGGTGATTCCGAGCCCCAGCGAGGACACGCGCACAGGAAAGAAAATACGCTCGCAATACCCCCAAAGCCCTGGCAGCTTGGGTATTGCTTTGAGCGAGGCCTTTGAAGAGGCTAGCGTCCGCGATGATGTGAAATTTGCCTGGGGCACAGTAATGAATCATGTTTTGCTGCATCAAACTGTTATCGGACTTGAAGCCCGACTCCAGCTACGCCGGGCAGGTGCTGATGCTGACATTATTTGCGGCGCTGTGGGTGGGGGTAGCGCTTTCGGAGGTCTTATTTTGCCTTTCTACCGCGAGCGGAGGGAGGGGAGACGGATGATCGCAGTGGAAGCATCGGCCGCTCCAAGCCTTTCCAAAGGGCGTTACGCCTATGACTACGCAGACGCCGAGGGTCTATCCGTCTTGCTAAAGATGTACACCCTCGGCCACAGCTTCATGCCCCCGGGCATCCGCGCTGGCGGCATGCGTTACCACGGCATATCGCCGCTGATCAGCGCCTTGTACAGAGAAAAACAGATCGAAGCCAAAGCCTACACGCAAGGTCAGGCTCTTGAGGCTGCGGTGGCCTTTGCTCAGGCCGAGGGGTTTGTATGCTCTCCTGAGTCCTCGTACACAGTCAAGGCGGTTATGGATGAAGCCATAGCTTGCAGAGAAAAAGGCGAACGCAAGAACATCCTGTTTGTCTTAAGCACCAACAGTAATCTTGATCTTGTTACCTTCAGGGACTTCCTTGCTGGCGCAGTGGCAGACCAGCCTTTTCTGGAGGAGCAAGTGGAGTCCGCCCTGGAAGAGTTACCCGAGATGATGCCCGGCTAGCCCCTCAACTCCCTGGGTCCCGTACCTTGTTGATATTGATGGTATCTGTCGGCTCCGGCTGAGCTTTCCTGAAGCTTGCCACGGACAAAGGCTTTGCCAGGGTTTCCTCGTCTGGGGTCATTTACGATAGCGTGGCAAACACAATTACTGGTGATTGGCTCAGCTGCCAGTTGCAGTTCAATAACATCACCGGTTGATAGCTCGTCGCCTTCAACTGATGGTGTGCTGCCCAAAAGAAAATCTATGAGTAGGAGGCTTAAATGAAGTACAAATCCTACACGATGAGCAATTTGAGATCGATGCCTCAGATCAAGCACCTTTCGGATGAACAAATCCGTGCCATTGAAATAGTCGGCTCGGTATTGCCTTTCAAAACAAACAACTATGTGACCGACCATCTAATTGATTGGTCGAAGGTACCGGATGACCCGATATTCATTATGACATTTCCACAAAAGGATATGCTCTTACCCCATCATTACAGAAGAATGGAGTCTTTATTTGAATCAGGCGCGGACAAATCAGAGATAAATACATTGGCGAACGAAATAAGACATCAATTGAATCCGCATCCTGCCGGACAAAGGGAGCACAACATACCCGTGTTAGGCGGGGAAAAGCTGCGTGGCCTCCAGCATAAATATCGGGAGACCGTTTTGTTCTTTCCGAGTCAGGGACAAACCTGTCACGCGTACTGCACATTTTGTTTTCGCTGGCCACAATTTGTAGGGATGGATGAATTGAAGTTCGCATCTAGAGAGTCGCAGTCACTCGTGCAATACATATCAGAGCATCCTGAGGTTACTGATGTGTTATTCACAGGCGGAGACCCGCTGGTGATGAAAGCGAGGATACTCTCTACTTACATTAGACCCTTGCTTGAATCAAATCTATCGAATCTTCGTAATATAAGGATAGGCACCAAGGCCCTTGCTTATTGGCCCTACAGATTCTTGACAGACGATGATGCCGTGGAGTTGTTAAACCTTTTTAGGGAAGTCAAGCAAGCGGGAAAACATCTGGCATTTATGGCCCACTTCAATCATCCCGTTGAGCTTGAGGGAAGTGCCGTCAAAGATGCAATTGGTAGAATTCTTGAGACAGGTGCTGTGATAAGAACCCAGTCTCCTGTGTTACGACATATCAATAACTCACCTGAGGTCTGGGCGGACATGTTGCGAAGACAAGTTGCCCTGGATTGCATACCATACTATATGTTCATCGCCAGAGACACTGGAGCACAGCATTATTTCTCTGTTCCGCTGGTGGAAGCCTGGCGAATTTTCAGACAGGCTTATCAATCAGTTAGTGGAATATGCAGGACCGTGCGTGGACCGAGTATGTCTTGCGTTCCGGGGAAAGTCCAGATTCTAGGTGTAGCTGAGATACAGGGCAGAAAGGCTCTGACCTTCAGAATGATTCAGGGCAGAAACCCTGACTGGGTCGCCCGTCCTTTCTTTGCCGAGTATGATGAGAATGCTACCTGGTATACGGATCTGAAGCCGGCCTTTGGAGAAGCGAAGTTCTTCTTCCAGGATGAACTTGACGCTATACTTAAGGCTGAGGGAATTGAGGCTGATTATGAACTGGCCGTGGTGTGAAACGGAAGCCTTTCTGGGAGCCGTTGCTATTCAAGTCTAATACCAGTCACTCGGGGTTTTCCCATTCCGGAGCGGTTGCGAGAACGGTGACTCACATGCAGATGGAATCCTCACATATGAGTCACCGCAGACGATGCAGCAGCACCAGCGTAAGTAACGAGTCTTGAGCTAGCCTCCTCCTGGCAACGCCACACAGGGACTTCTGAGGCTACTATACCGCAGGAACTAGAAACCTGCCTGTGATGGAAGTTTCACACGGGGAAGCCGGCCTTATACCTCTCTGAACTCCCCTTCCACCGTGCCATCAGGCGGCGGTTCCCCCGGAGGTGCATCGCCAGGAGGTCTGCCTGCACCCGCACCGGCCTGGCCGTAGACAGCGGCGCCCACTTTCTGAAGCGACGCTTGCAGTTCATCCACGGCGCGCCGTACCTGCTGGGCATCCGTACCCTGGAGTGCCGTGCGGACTCCAGCGATCTTGCCCTCGACTTCCGAGCGCAGGTCGGCCGGTATCTTGTCGCCCTGTTCCCGCATGGTCTTCTCGGCGTTGTAGGCCATGTTATCGGCCATGTTCCTGGTTTCCGCCTCTTCCCTCTTCCTGCGGTCCTCATCAGCGTGTAACTCCGCCTCCCGCACCATCTTTTCCACCTCTTCCTTGGAGAGACCGGAGGAAGCCGTGATAGTGATCTTTTGTTCGCGTCCGGTGCCTTTATCTCTGGCCGACACGTTCAGAATGCCGTTGGCATCTATATCGAAGGTGACCTCGATCTGCGGCATGCCTCTCGGTGCCGGCAGAATGCCATCCAGCATGAAACGTCCGATGGTTTTGTTCTCCTTCGCCATGGGTCGCTCACCCTGGAGTACATGTATCTCCACGCTGGGTTGGCTATCTGCTGCCGTGGTGAATACCTCACTCTTGGCGGTGGGAACGGTGGTATTGCGGGTGATAAGCGGTGTCATCACCCCACCCAGGGTTTCAATACCCAGGGTAAGAGGGGTCACATCCAGAAGCAGTACATCCCTGACCTCTCCCTTGAGAACCCCGGCTTGGATAGCAGCCCCGATGGCTACTACCTCATCCGGGTTAACGCCCTTGTTCGGTTCTTTACCGAAAAATTCCTTCACCTTTTTCTGCACCAGGGGCATTCTCGTCTGACCGCCAACGAGGATCACCTCGTCAATCTGGGCTGAGGTCTTCCCAGCATCAGTCAGGGCCTGGCGACAGGGGCCCAGGGTCTTATCCACCAGGTCCATTACCAACTGCTCCAGCTTCGCCCGAGTCAGGGTAATGTTCAGATGCTTCGGGCCGCTGGCATCAGCCGTAATAAAGGGAAGGTTTATCTCCGTCTGCTGGACGGTGGAGAGCTCAATTTTGGCCTTCTCGGCAGCTTCCTTAAGCCGCTGTAGAGCCATCTTATCCTGCCTCAGGTCTACACCCTGGTCTCGCTTGTACTCGTCGCATAGCCAGTCCATGACTCTCTGGTCAAAGTCATCACCACCCAGATGAGTATCACCGCTGGTAGACTTGACCTGGAAGGTGCCCTCGCCAATCTCCAGAATAGAGATATCAAAGGTACCACCACCCAGGTCATAGACAGCGATCCTCTCCTCTCCCTTCTTATCCAATCCGTAGGCCAGAGCGGCCGCCGTTGGCTCATTGATTATTCTCAGCACGTTGAGACCAGCGATTTTGCCAGCGTCTTTGGTTGCCTGCCGTTGGGAGTCATTGAAGTAAGCCGGCACCGTGATCACTGCGTCCGTGACCGGCTCACCCAGGTAAGCCTCCGCATCTGTCTTCAACTTCTGCAGAATCATGGCCGATATTTCCGGCGGACTGTACTCTTTGCCTCCCATCAACACCCGCACATCGTTGTTAGGTGCCTTCGTCACCTTGTAGGTCTTACGGCGGGCATCTTCCTCCACCGGCAACTCTCGCCCCGCTGGCTCTCCCCACCTACGACCCATGAATCTCTTGATGCTGTAAACAGTATTCTCTGGATTCACGATCGCCTGACGCCTGGCTACTTGCCCTACCAGTCGTTCCCCAGTCTTGCTTATGGCCACTACCGAAGGAATGGTGTTACCGCCTTCAGCAGAAGGAATAACCACCGGTTCCCCACCCTGCACCACTGCCACTTCACTGAAAGTAGTTCCTAGATCAATTCCGACAGCCTTTCCCATCTCTTTGCCTCCTTGTCATCGGGTATATTCAGCTACGACTCGTTCTCGGTCTTGTTGAGTACCGCTTATTGCTCTACCCCCAGAGTCTCCAGCATCTCATCGAGCAGATCCGTCAGCCGCTGTCCCAACTCACCATCAATCTCAGCCGCAGCCAGTTCCCTCTTCATATCGAGGATACTGTCATACATGGTGAGCGCCAGTTCTACGCCAGCCAGGTTCAACCCCACCTCATCCACCAGGTGCTTAATCATTTTGAGGCGGGCAACGTCCTCGTCCGAGTACAGCCGCAGCATATTACTGCGCGACGGTCTCACCAGCCCCACTCGCTCATATCTACGCAAGGTCTGCGGGTGCATCCCCGTCAGCATCGAAGCTACCCTCATGACGTAAACGCCAGAAACCTCTCTCATCTTTCCTTGAGTCCTTTCGGCGCAGTTACCCGCACCGACTTATCATTTTCATATTATAACACTTGATATGGATCATGTCAATACCCATTCCGCTCAATGCGCAGAAACATTTATAACATCTCGAGGTAGGCTCTGGGTCTCAGGGGAATGCCTATCTGTGTGAGGCATCCTGAGTCCAATGGCAAGATGGAGTGCTATCACCGCAGTGTGGGTGAGGAAGCCCTCGGCAATAGCGAGGTGGGAAAGTTCCACCAAGGGCGGGAGTTCTTGGGAGAGTGGGGAGGTATTATGATGAGGAGCGGCCGCATTTAGCCTTGAACTACCTTCATCCCGCAGACTACTGTGGTTCTCCCTGAAGAAGTCCAACCACATCTTCAGTGGAAGACATGCCCGGACCCTCACCAGCGAATCTGTCGCCTCCTGAAAAACGGAATTTTTTCAGGGCTAATCCCATTAGATCATTTTACAATGGGCTCCCATCCGCTAACCCAGACCAGGTCCTTCTTCTCTGCGCTGTATTTATGTATCGCCAGTTGATTCATCAAATACCGCTTCGTGTTGCTGAAACCCCATTCAGGGTAGTCCTCCCACGTTGTCTTATATGTCAGCGCTGCATTGTAGTAGGCTTGGCCGTCAAGGTTCTCGATCCCCACCTCTTGCGCTGCCTTCTTCAGAACTTCGAGCATCGGAATCACCTGGTGACCCGGCGCAGCGTAGCCGCCATCGTGCATGATTCTCTCCACCTGCGCCGGGGAGCGATATCTGCGAAGCAGGTCATACAGGAAGGTGGTTATGCTTGTACGAGTCGTAAAGGTTAGAGCCGTAAGAATGGTCAGCCATCCGTCGATGGCACTCCAGCCGAGCAGGTCACTGAGATAACCCTGGTCAGCGGACAGGACACCCACCGGATCCACAAGCTTTCCCTTGCCACCCACAGCGAAGTAGTCCCTCATGACATTTCCAACGGCCATTCCTGCCACCGAGAACACGTAATCACAACCCTTCAACTTCTGTGCCTCACTTACGAAGGACATTGTTCCCACAGGTGGCAGATAGGTACCGACGAGCTCAAACTGCCCCTGGTACTCCTGGCAATACTCCCTCATCGCTTTCGCTACTTCTTGGTCGTGGGGCTGCGCCCAACCACAATAGCCAATTTTGGCAGGCTGTTGGCCATCCCATTCATGCTCTGCAATCCATTTCAGGATAGTCTTGGTATTCCATCCAGGCGTAGTGGAGAAGGAAAATACCCATCCAGGAGGCTCCAACAGTTCTATAGTTGTACCCATGCAACTTATCGGCGTCTTCTCTTCTTCAGCACGAGACTTCAGCAGCAAAGCATCCGCTGCCATTATTGTGATCACAAACTTTGCTCCCTTGCCTTTCAGCCAGTCCCACCCAGGCAGTGTCCTGGCAGGGTCATAATGGGTATTATAAGTAGCCAGCTTTATTTTCACCCCAGGGATGACTGCTTCATCATTGTAGTGCCTGATTACATCCTCAATTACATAGTGTATTGGCCTCAAGGCGGTCGAGGCTGGCCCTGTAAGATCAGTCAGTTCTCCTATGGTGATGGTCACACCTTCGGCTTCTTTACCATTAGCACAGCCTACGAAAAGACCCGCCAGAAGCACCGGGACCAGCAGCAACACCGTTACGGTTTTCGCAATACGGCTCACGTCTCTCCTCCCTCCCTTCTATGGGCTGTTTAGTTCTCAATTTAGCTTTGATTTTGAGCACCTCTAAGCTTCTTCATCTGCAACTTCTTCGGGGTTTCTGAAGTCTCTTAGCTTCACGCAGGTCCCAAAAGTCCTCAAAATAACGACCATTTTGTAAACAGCCTCTTCCGCTCCATAGAAGCAGTTTCATCTTCTGCTCTCTTACCCGAATCACATCCGAGGCTAAGCCCTGGCGACCTCTTAATCAACCGCCTGTTGACGCACAATCGGTTTGCAGGCTATACCTGCTTAAGACCTATCACTTTTCTGTCGAGATTCCTCAGCGGCAGGTCCGATCATGCTGCCGGCCCCATTCCCTGGTGACCCCGTAGCTCACATCTTTGAACTCCTTCTCGTTCGAAAGAGGTCTTCCAAGCCAGTCGCGATAGAAAGCGTCTATGTCCGGAAGAAAATCAAAAATGATCGGGTAGCCCACCGGTACGCTCTCCACCTTGAGTAGGCTAGCGCAGCCAGGACAACAATACTCTCGTACTTCACAAAAGTTTGGGTCAGGGCACCTTACACCTGGATATATCTCTTCCAGCTTCTCACGGGTGTCTCTTGCAAAGATGAGAGCGCTCAGCTTCCAGTTCCGTCTGTAGTCACCGAACTCGTGTCCGCAATCGCATTTCACAATCCGCTCTCCACCCTTTTCAACGATGTAGAGGTGCTCTCCGATCGGCAGCAGAATTCTCTCGGGCCATTTCACGCGCTCTTGGAGTATCTCGACATACTTGTCAAACCGGTCGTCGTCCTTGGGCCGACTCATGATCTCCTTGACCTTCTCCCAAGGAAGCTTGCCGTCGTATAGGTCTTTCAAATCCTGTTTGCTATATTCCATCTCTTCACCTCATAGAGCGAAATCGTCAGGCAAACTCCAGAAGTCCTTGAACTCCTGTGTGAACTTCTGACTTAGCTTCATACTGCTGTGGTACATTTCAATAAGAAGCGGGTCCATGTTCTTCTTTAGCACACGTTGTCGGGACGTCTGCCACCACACCTCCACTGGCACTCCTCTGGACAAGCGTTCCTTGCGCTTCGCTTCACGCAGTTTCTTGGTGGCTCCCTCGTCGATTTTCCATTCTTTCGCTTTCTCGTCATAGCGAGCCTCAATGCAGTACACATTCCTGCTGATCTCCGCGTTGGTGAGACCAGTGTCCAGGTCTGCCTTCTGAAGTGCCGGATCCCTTTCAATGGGATCGCCAAGACCACCTGCCGATCCGTTATCCGCGACAGTCAAGTCTTTGTCACGAACCTCGACTGCGCCTACCGTGTAGTCAAAGTAGATCACGTCAGCGTACTTCTGGTTCTTGAACTCCCGTGGATTACCTATCTCGTGGATCAATGGCAGCCTCTTGGCAATCATATCCTCGAAGTTGTGGTAGCGGACGAGGAAGGTGTTCCGCTTTCCTCCAGGGTATCCACCGAACAAGCCGATGTTAGGCAGGATACGATCATGACCACAACCGATAGCAGCACTGCCTATCCCCTCGCTAAACCTGTGAAGCATATCCATGCTCGGTATAGCTACGCCAGAGCGGTACCTGCCGTAACCCACCGAATATGGTTCAAGTATCCTGGACATGAATAGCTGAGGCACAAACAGCTCCCACACCTCCCAGTTGCCCAAATCCGTCTCAGGGGTAGCCATCCAAGCCCCAGTATCCACCCCGTCGCCTACTCCGGTGGCACCGCCTCCAAAGTTGCCAATTCCGCCAGCCTGCATGGGCCGCTTGTTTCCAAACTGGTCGTACCCAGCCAGTTGCCACCCGGAGCTGGACACGCAGTTGAACACTTCTTCTCTGAAGCCGCGCATGTAAAAGGCAGTACCCAGCGTGCCACACCACAAGCTAAAGATATCTAACTTCGGTGCCCACGGATAATTTGTAGCCAACTTCTTAATCTGGCTGGGATTAAGAATGGAGTCAACGGTCGGCGTCTTTATCTCACAAGGCAGGAGGGACCCTAGGTTACCACGGCCGTCATAAGACAATGCCTGCACAATACATATGGACAGCCCGCCCCAGAGGCCTTTTGGCGTTACATTCATGGAGTGCCAGCCCCACTCACCTGCTCCATCGAAATCAAGTACCAGGCGGCCTTCGGGTAGGATATCCATCTGCATAGGGATTAACCGCAGGACATCCTTCTTGGCTGGCAGCCAGGATACTGGCACCCGGGCCATGTAGAGTTCCAATGGCACCACATCACGGTAGCGCCCCGGAACAGTGCGCTGCTTTATGCGGGCGATCTGGTTACGCCGCTCTTCCTCGATAAGCTCCCTTGTAGCTTTCTTGAAGTAGTCCACGCCATATTCCCGTATGATGTTCTTAACTTCTTCCCGGACACGGATATTGGAGGCAACAGCGCTTTTGCGATCCAAGAGGAAGTGAGCAGCAAGGTCAAGCGATATCTCTATCTTGATCTCAAAATCACGCCTGATCTTGTCATCGGTTCCCATCTTTTCGCAGCAGAACTTCAGGCCATCTGCACCCCGCTCCACAGCAGTGACAGGCATACAGCCCGGGCTGACTCCCCCACAGTCCATTTCGTGGATCACAGTAATCACCCAGGCAACAAGCCCATCCTCCCAAAAGATAGGCATAATGTCATAGACGTCCACCGAATGTACACCAGCTATCACTGGGTCATTGGCCACAAATAAGTCGCCCTCGTTTATCCCTACATCTTCCTCATAGTTGTTTCCTATCATCCAGGTTACGTTGTCCCCCATCAGGCGGACATGCACCTGGATTCCGGTAGATTGGAGCACATTGTCGCCTTCCGGCGTGTAGAGGCCCATGCAGAGCTCGGCCATCTCGCGAACATACGGCGACCCAGAGATCATTCTGGCAGTCTGGCGGCCGGATATGAGCGACGATAGCAGGCGCCACTGAAAAAGCTCAGCCTTGACCGGGTCATCTCTTAACACATGAGGCTCAGTTATGCCAGCATAACAGCCTGTCTCCCTTAGAAGCCTTCTGTTATCCTCAAGCATCTGCTTAAGGGTTCTCCCGCCATCTCCTATTCCCTTACGTTTGGTACGTTTAGCCACCTTGACCTCCTTATAGAAATCATTTCTGTCGTGAGAAGCGTTACGTAAGCCACATCAATGTCCATTCGTCCATCCTAATTCGTCTTCCGGGAGGCAGGAAGAGGGTGGTAGCAGGAGCCTCGACCACAGCCAATCCGCTGACTTCGTTTCCTGGCCTCAGCTTGTCCATCTCATATATGGCGGCCCTTTCCCACACCCCATTGTAGTAGACCTCCCTCTCTCCCTTTATCGCCTCACGAGGCGGTTTCCTACCCTCCAGCGGTCGCTTCACCAGCTTGGGTTTGACTTTTGGGACACTGGCCGTGAGTCCCAACTCCAGGATTTGAAAACCCGCCCGCTCATGCTTGGCCACGCCAGCATATACCCTCTCATACAGAGCCTCGAAGGCCGCCAGAAGTTTATCCATATCTTCGGAACTGTTAATACGCGACACAGGCGAGATCACCTCGAGGTCTTCCAACTGCCCGCCATAGCGCACGTAGGCGATCTGCTGGGTGCTTGCTTGCTTCCATGGCAAACCCTCGGCTGTGAAATCCGCAGCCGCCTGCTTCTCCAGTTCTTCCCAGCCAGTATTCAGCATCATCTGCCCCATCATTAGCTTGTAGGCATCGTCAGCTTCATACGGGATGAGGACGTGGGTTGACTTCTGATAACGGTGGCTGATGTCCTCGACGGCACAGCCAAAGGAAGAGAATCCCGCAGCCCAGGGCATAGTGGCCACCCCGTGGAACGGCAGGTCCTCAGTGTATCCAGCTAGGTGCATGGGGCCCGCCCCACCATAGCACAATAGATTGAAGCCCGCCGGCGAGAAACCTCGAGCGTAGAGCACGGATCTGATATGCTCCTTCATTCTGCTGTTAATCAGCTTGCACACCCCATCAGCAAGATAATAGACATCAACACCCAGTGGATCGGCGCATTTCTCCTTAACCGCTTTGAGAGCCTTCTGTTTGTTAAGCTTCTTCTTGCCTCCCAGATAGTAATCAGGGTTGAGAATTCCCATTATCAGCACACAATCCATGACCGTGGGGATTTCGTTGCCCATCTCATAGCAGACAGGACCAGGGTCGGCCCCAGCACTTTCCGGACCAATATTTATCCTTTTCGTAATCGGGTCTATGGTAACGTACATGCCGGTCCCCGCCCCTATGCTATCCATCTGCAAAGTCGGAATGTTATAGATCCTGCGGTTGACGACCACCTCGCGATCGATGAGCGGCTGCCCTCCCCTGATAAGGCCCACATCAAAGCTGGTCCCCCCCATGTCGGAGCAGACCCAGTTGTCAATACCTATGGCCTTGGACAGATAACGGGCACCCATCAGGCCGCCAATAGGCCCAGAGAAGACCCCTTCATACAGGCGTGGGTAACGAATGTTACTCAGACCGCCATGCGCCAGCACTATCTGCAGGGGGTGCTTGTAGCCAGCACCCTGTAGCCTTTTCTCTATTTTGAAAAGCTGTTCGCGTCCAGGCTCGGCCACATAGGCATGAAGCACCACTGTATTCAGGCGGCCCACTTCTCTCATGATCGGGCACAATCGATGAGACAAATATAGCGGCACCTTCTGGCCACGTTTGGTCATCACCTCCTCGGCTATTTCAGCGACTCTTAGCTCGTGTGCCGGGTTGATGAAAGACTGCAAGAGGCAGACAACGATAGCGTCTACGTTCTCGCCCAGCAACTCTTCCACAGCTTTTCGGGCCATATCTGCATACAAAGGAATGGCCTCGGCCCCGAACATGTCTATGCGGCCTTCGACCCCCTTCACCAAGCGACGCGGAACCAGGGGACTATTACCATGATGAGTAACGTGGTGGAGAGTGTCCTGGTATGAGTACCCCTTCCACTTACCGGCGCTGCGCTCATGAAGGAAGACATCTTCATCACCACGCTGGTAGATCACTCCAACCTTCCGGCCTGTCGCGGTGAGAACGGCATTCATCATAGTAGTGCCACTGTAGACGGCGGCCTCCACGCCCGGCAGGATATTCTTAGCCTCTTTGTTGAAATCTATTTCCCAGTGTTCCAGCGCATCGGCTACAGATTCCCAGAAACCCAGGGATTGATCTTGAGGTGTGGTCGCCGCCTTGCCAATAGCGAAATTTCCCTCTGTGTCCACTACCATCATGTCGGTCATGGTGCCACCAGAATCACTGGCGATTATTTGCACCCGCTTCTCAGAATTCATGTCACGTCTCCTTTCAAGAATAACCTATACTTATCCCTGTTCACCACTATGACTATAGTAACTATCACATTTCTGGTTCCACTAACGATACCTATGCACCTGGTGCAACACGAACAAAGACTCAAAGAGTGTGCGTCTAACGTTCGCCCGAAGCTACCGGAGGCTGGAGAACAGTCTGACTCGGGCACGACACCGGCACTACTGAAACAGGCTCCTGAACCAGAATCTCCACTTCAGATGTTACTGATGAAGGAATGCTCTGCCCGGTCGCTGGCTGAACTTATTATATTGCCCCTTTCTTGTTTGCGCCCATGATATACGATATTCCCCTGGCCGTCAAGGGGATAGGTGATCTGTTGTGGTTGGTACGCCACATGGGGCAACACTCTGCTGGAATCGTGTCTGGACGAAGTTGGTGTTCTCCCAAAGGCGCTAGGCAAAGAGAAACACCATCTCGCTGCCGCGTCACCTTTAGCCGCACTCAAGGTTAGCAGCTAATTCGAGTGAACCGTCGCTATGCTCGATTGGGGTTGATACAGGGACTTCACTCCCCGGAATCTTGAGGCGGACGTCCCTACTGCCCTGGGCATCCTGGACTTTGGTCTAACTTCGTGGCTGGTGGTTCCAGACTAACACTGTTATCACCTTGCCCTCTGCACGAAACAAAAGCGGGAGCCGTCGCGCTAAGAAGCATGATGGGGAACATCTTGTTGTGCTTCAATGGAAGTCGGACAATCAGCTTTGAGGAAAAATGTTAGGCCCTCCTGGGGAAGTATAATGATCGATAGGAGGGAGTAATACTGTGGAGAGAAGTCAAGGTAGGCACATGAGTGCTGAAGAGAAGCTGAGGGTAGTGGAGGAGGGGAGGGGGTCGGGGGCCACGATAAGCGAGGTATGCCGACGCCATCAGATTGCCTACACCCAGT